>SYID01000139.1 GCA_005798925.1 Verrucomicrobiota bacterium | reverse complement strand
GGCGACCAGGATGTCCAGGCCGATCTTGACGATGACGCTGTAGATCATCAGCGGCACCGCATAGGGAGCGAGCTTCAACGCCAGCTGCACGATGCCCGTCATCAGGTCGGAGACGAGCTCGAGCGCCGAGAGCAGCTGCTGGCGCTTCGCCTCGACGAGCTGCGTGCCGACGACGCCGACCAGCAAGGCGAAGAGGATGAGCGGGAGGACGTCGCCGATCGAGCCGTTGGTATGGCCGACGACCGCGCCGAAGAGGTTCTTCGGCATGAACATCTCGACCAGGCCGGCAAGGTCGACCGCCGGCGTGGCCGCGGAGGTGGCCACATGCTTCTGGGCCGCGCCGCCGAATTCCTGCATCAGCATGGTCTTCGCCGCAGGATCCAGATGGTCGCCGGGACGCAGGACGTTCATCATCGCCAGGCCGAGGCTGACGGCGATGGCCATGTTGAGGAAGAACAGCGCGAAGGTGCGACCGGCGAGCGGACCGAGGCGATCCAAGCGACCAAGCTGGGCGACGCCGGCCGCCAGCGAGGCGAATACCAGCGGGATGACGACGAAGAACAACAGGCGGAGGAAGACCTGGCCCAGCGGGTCGAAGACGTTCGTCGAGACCTTCCGCATGAACTCCAATGACGAGGGAGAATACTGTCCGACCCCGAGGGTGGCCAGGCCGGCGACGACGCCGAAGAGCAGTCCGTAGAGGATACGGTTGGCGAGGGGACGATTGGTTTCGGCCATGGGGTTTAAATTATGTTTAGGAGCGACTACGCCTGGCTTCCACTTTAAACATACCACACCCCATGAACGCCCTGCCCTTCCTGATTGCCGGCTGCCTAAGCCTCGGAGCCGCCGAAATCATCCCGCCCCCGCCGAAGCAGACCATGCCCGTCCCCTCAGCGGAAGAGACCCTCGGCTGGAAGCAGCTCTTCGATGGCCAGACCCTCAAGGGCTGGACCGGCGATCCGGTCTACTGGCGCTGCGCGGATGGCATGGTCGTCGGCGAGATCACCCCGGAGACCATCGTGAAGCGCAATACCTTCCTCATCTGGGAAGGCTCGCTGCCCGGCGACTTCGAACTCAAGGGGGAATATCGTATCTCCGAGCGCGGCAACAGCGGCATCAATTACCATAGCGCCGACGTCGCGGGGCTGACCTTCGCCCTGACCGGTCCGCAGGCCGACATCGACGGCCAGAACCGCCATACGGGGCAGAACTACGAAGAACGCGGCCGCACGTTCAATGCCCTCCGCGGCCAGATCACGCGTATCCGTCCGGGCCGGAAAGCCGAGGCCATCGGCAGCGTCGGCGACCCGAAGGAACTCGCCGGCTTCATCCGGAACGGCGACTGGAACGAATACCACCTCATCGTCCGCGGCGGCACGCAGGTGCATATCCTCAACGGACACGTCATGAGCGTGGTCATCGACGACGACGCGGCGGCCAAGCACCCCGCCGGCAAGCTCGGCGTGCAGGTGCACGTCGGCCCGCCGATGAAGGTCGAGTACCGCAACTTCCGCGTCAGGCAGCCCTGAGGTCCGCCAGGATCGCATCCCACAGGGCGATGCGCGCCTCGATGGCGGCGACGGAGGCCGCGGCGGCTTCGTCCCACTTGCGATCATCGTCGCCGCAGAGCAGTTCGACCATGCGGAGCGAGATGGCGCCGTGGTGGCCGCCATCGACCTCGATGTGCCTTTCGAGGTAATAACGGAACGTATCGAGCTTGCCGGGATGCTCCCGGCTGAGTCGCGTGACCAGTTCCGTGAACATGTCGGGGATCAGGTCTTCGCGGCCGAAGGTGAAGGCCGCGGCGACCTCGTGGGACTTCCCGTTCGTGGCCAAGGAGAAGGTCGCACCGGAAAACGCGGCGGCGCCGGCCGGCACGCCGGCGGAGACCAGCGCGGAGGCGGTCGAACCACCCGCCCGGACGGAGGCGAGCGCCTTGTCGACGGCGGACGTATCGGAACCGGCTTCGCGCATCGCACGCAGATAGAGGTCGAAGTGCGCGATCCGACCGCCGCGCGGGTCGACGTCGGATTCCTCACCGCAGACGATCTCGTTGATCAGGAAGCGCACCTCCGCGTCGCCGACCGGCACCCAAGGGACCGTCACGCAGGTGAGGTCACGCTGCAGGCGCTTCAGGAGCGACATGAAGTCCCAGACCGCGAAGACATGCGAACGCATGAACATGCGGACATCGTCGAGCGAACCCATCCGGGCATAGAGCGGATGCTCGAGCAAACGGGCCCGGGCGGGCGCGAGGCGGGAGCGGACGGCATCGAGACGGGACATGAGGGAAAGAGTAAGGGCGGGAGGGGGAAGGCAAGCGGGAGAAGTAGATGACTGAGTCGATGACAGAGGACTGCATCGATGACAGAAACCGCCCGCAGGGGTCTGGGGGACTGCCCTCGTTGCCACGAATGAACCAGGCTGCCATCCTAGGGCATGGAATCTTCGGCAGAGGGCCCACCTTACCAGCAGCTTAAGGCTTGGGCGGAATCCAGGGACCTGGCGGTGTTGATTTACAAACTTTGCGTCAGACGGGCTAAAACCATCGACCGAGGATTGGCCGATCAGATACGCTGCGCCGCCATCTCCATTCCTTCAAATATCGCCGAAGGCAACGGACGGGGGACAAATCGGGACTCGCTGAGATTCCTCTACATCGCCCGTGGCTCGCTCTGCGAACTCGAGTCACAGATAGACGTCTGCCTGCGTGCCGACCTGATTAAAGTCGAAGACAACCAAACCATCGCCGACCAAATGCGCTTGGTAGGCCGACTCATCGGCGGCCTCATTACCTACCGTAAATCCCGACCAGACTAACCCCCTCCTGTCATCGATTCAGCCCTCTGTCATCTGCCATCGACTCAGTCATCTGTCCTCAATTCAGCCCTCCCTTCAGTCCTCCACGCAGTCCTCTACGCAGCCCTCAACTCAGCCATCATCCCCTCTTGATCTGCCTCAACGCCTCATAAGTCGCGATCCCGCAGGCGGTCGAGAGGTTCAACGAACGTGTCTTGTCGTTGAAGTGCGGGATCTTCACCTCGCGCTCCGGACCGAACCAGGCGTGGACTTCCGGAGCGGCGCCGCAGCTTTCACTGCCGAAGACCAGCCCGTCGCCTTCCTGGAACTGCGCGTCCCAGAGGCCGTTGGTCGTCTTGGTCGTGAAAAGCCAGAGTCGTTCGGGACGGCCGGGCGAAGCCAGGAAGGCCTCCCAGTCGTCGTGATGGCGGACGTCGAGCTCGTGCCAGTAGTCCATGCCGGCGCGGCGGAGCTTGGCGTCGTCGATCTTGAAACCCAGCGGATGCACCAGGTGCAGCACGCAGCCCGTCACGGCGCACATGCGGCCGACGTTGCCGGTGTTCGGCGGGATCTCCGGACGGAGCAGGACAAGATGGAGCAGCGGCTTCACTTCCGTCGGCTCATCGCGCGCGAGATCTCGCGCTTCGCTTCGCGTTCCTTGATGTCCTGGCGCTTATCGTGCATCTTCTTGCCCTTGCCCACCGCGAGGAGGCACTTCGCGAGGCCGTGCTTGAAATAGATCTTCAGCGGCACGATCGCGTGGCCGCCGGACTGGATCTCCGCGGCGATCTTCTCGATCTCGGCCTGTTTCAGCAGCAGCTGACGCGTCCGGTAGGAGGCGTGGTTGTTGAGGTTGCCGAAATCATACTCCGCGATGTGCGCGTGGTAGAGCATCACGCCCTTGGGGGTCACCTTGATGAACGCATCGGCGATGTTGGCCCGGCCGGCGCGCAGCGACTTCACCTCGGTGCCGCGCAGGACGATCCCGGCCTCGTAGGTCGGCCCGATGAAATAGTCACGTCCCGCCTTCGGGTTATTGACCTCAGGTAGAACGTGCTCTCGGCGGGCGGCCATCGGATGACGAAAGGGCTACTCGCCGGGAGACCGGCTGGCGGACGAAACCGCCTTAGGCAGGCAGACGATCCTCAGGACGGAACTCCCAGGAGATACGGCCTTCGATGACTTCGCGCAGGGCGATGTCCTCAGGGGAAAGCTTTTCGAACACGTCGCCCAGGGTGTGGTTGTACTTCGGGGGCTGGACGGAGTAGTCGGCCGTGCTGCGGAGCTGCTTCACGCGCTTGGAGATCACGTTGATGAGAATGTTCGCATCAGGGATGATCTTACGGGCTTCCTGGAGGTAATCGTCGCGCATGGTGGGTTTCCCGACTAGGGAACCACAGAACCTAGGGTAGCACCCCCCTCTGGCAAGCGATTTTTGGGGCCTAAAAATGCCTTTGCCCTGCGATTCCAGGGGGGTAAGGTGCCTCCAGATGACCGATCCAGAGCCGTATGGACAGTCCATGAAGTCCAAAGGGGGCCTCAGCCGGCTGTTCAACGCCTTGCGCTACACCTGGGACGGACTCAAGGCTGCCGCCACGCATGAGGAGGCCTTCAAACAGGAACTCATCGTGGTCGTCCCCCTCTCGGTCGCGGCTTGGTTCATCCCCGTCAGCCTCCCGGAGCGCGCCTTGCTTTTCTCCACCCTGCAGCTGATCCTCATCGTCGAGCTCATCAACTCAGCCATCGAGGCCAACACCGATCATATCTCGATGGAACGGCATCCTCTGGCCAAGCGGGCCAAGGACATGGGCAGCGCGGCGGTCTTCCTGACCATCGTCATCGCCCTGTCCGTCTGGGGTACGGTGCTCTGGCAGAAGTTCGCCTAAGCCCCGCCGATCTCAACCGGGCACAAAAAACCCGCCGGATCGCGGCGGGCTTTTGCTAGGTCTCGATTCCGAGGCTTAGGCCTTGGTGACGAGGCCGGCCTTGAGGGCCTTGACCGAGACCCACTGGCGCTTCACCGAGCCGTTAGGCTGGAGGACGCGGATGCGCTGGACGTTCGGCTTGAACGTGCGCTTGGTCTGCTTCACGAGCTGGAAGCCGATACCGCCGCTCTTCTTGGACTGACCGCGGTGAATGATTCGGCGGCCCTTGACGGGGCGCTTGCCGGTGACGCTGCAGATACGGGACATAGTGTTCGGGCTCCTTTTGGAAAGTCGGAGCAAAGGAGTGCCTGAGCCGTTGGCAAGCGGTAATTACCCCTCAAGACCGCTTCAAAGCCCGGTCGAAGGCCTGCAGGCCCGCTGAAAGGGCGTCCGGAGGGGTCAAAAGGCTCAAAACGACGCTCGGGGTGGTCGTCGGCATGCCATAGAAGTAGCCGGGGTGAGCCCAGACGCCTTCGCTCAGGGCATTCATCAGGAAGCGGTCTTCATGGACGCCGGGGGGCAAGGCGAGGATGGCCGTCCAGCCGGCCGGACGAGGCAGCACAGCGCAGCCGACGGCGGTCGAGGCGACCCAAGAGCGGAGGGTGGCCTCACCTTGAGCGACGCGAGTGCGGACGAGGGCGCGTAGCGGCTCGGCGCGACGGAGGAGATCCGGCAAGGCGAGCTGGGCAGGCGTGTTCACCGAAAGGAAGGCGTCGGCGATGTGCTCCAGGCGACGGCAGGCTTCGAGCGTCGAGGTCGCGGGACCGGCGACGACGATCCAGCCGAGCTTCAGCTGCGGCGCGAGGGCGACCTTGGAGAGGCCGCTGAGCACGAACGTCATCACGTTGGCTTCCCCCGCCCACGTGCCCGGCGAGGCGACGCCTTCGGCCGGGTAATCAAGGAAGACCTCGTCGCACACGATCGCGAGGCCATGCTTGAGCGCGAAGCCGCGCAGCACGTCGCGGTCGCGACGGCCGACGAACGCGCCGGTCGGGTTGGACGG
>SYID01000016.1 GCA_005798925.1 Verrucomicrobiota bacterium | reverse complement strand
TCTTCCCACCCATGCCCCTCGTCCCTGGTCTCCTCAGCCCCTACGAAGCCGTCCGCGGTTTCGTGTACCTTCCTCGTCTGGTCTCGAAGATCCGCCTGCACGCGGCCGGCCGGCTGCATGCCGATTTCGTGAACAATCTCGGCAAGGCCTTCGACGACCGCTGCTGCCAGTATCTTGGCATCAAGTATGACGAGCTGCGCCTCTGGGTGCTGCAGAATCCCTCGGCCACGCAGGACGAGATCCTCGCCTGGGCCGAAGCCAAGGGCCGTAAGCTTTCCACGAACGACATCGAGATCTGGAACGGCTTCATGACCAAGCGCGGCTGGCGCGACGAAGCCAACGAAGTGCTCGTCCGTCGCCTCAAGGAGAACGGCCTGACCGCCGACGCCGGCGTGGACACGATGTTCGACTACATCGAGGTCGACGAAGGTCGCCCGGCCCGAAAAGCGGCGCTTTAAGGGTATTTTCCATTAATTACTTTATAATTAGGGGTTGAGAGGGCCGGCGGCCGGCCCAAGGCTGACTCTCCCCTTTTTACGAACCGTATCCTCGCGGATACTCCTTCGCCTTGCGAAGTCTCCTCACATCAGCCCCCCGTCCCGCGGGGAACGGACTCCGGACCGGGGAAGGCCGCGCATGACCTTGGCGATGTTCCTGGCGGAAGCCGCCGCGCCCAAGCCTGGTGCGGGCATGGTCAATAATTTCCAGCTCGCGCTGCTCGCCTTCAAGTCCGGCGGCTGGATCGTGGCCTTGATCGGCGCCGCCGCCATGGTCGGACGCCTGCTGGTCGACGAGGCCGCCGATGCCAGCTGGCAGCGTTCGTTGCGGCATGTGCTGGCCGCCGCCATCTTCGCCGTCATCGCCTATTTCGTGATGTTCCCTTGGGATCTCTCGTCCCTGAACAAGGCCATCGTCCAGGGTCTCTGCGGCGCGGTCGCCCCGGAGCTGGTCGACTGGATCACCACCAACATCCGCCGCAAACTCGGCTTCAAGTTCAAGAAGAAGGACCCTGCGTGGAAGAGTCTCTTTACCCGCAGGAAGAAACCCAAGAAGCGTCGACGCCCGGGCGGGCGGAAGAAGGCGGTCGGCAAGCCCGCCGCGAAGAAGCCCGCCGCCGCGAAGCCCAGGTCCCCGAAGCCCGCCGCGAAGAAGCCCGCCGCGAAGAAGCCTGCCGCCGCCAAGCCCAGGTCCCCCAAGCCGGACGACGGCCAGGCTTCGCTCAATCTTTGAACAAAACCCACTCATGTGCGCCCAGCGAAGCCGCGGTCGATCCGCCAACAATAACCTCGTCCAAGCCGAGATCGGCATCGTCGGCATGGCCGTCGTGACCTTGCTCGTGTCCCTCGCCGGACTGTGGTTCAGCCGCGAGCTGAGCGACACCACCAAGCGGGTCAAGGAGACGACCGTCGGCATCCAGTCCTCTTTCGAGGCATACAAGTCCGCGATGAAGTCCGCGGACACGGGCGTGGTGCTCTTCACCGACCAAGGCACGAAGTCCGACAACAAGAACGTCGAGGTGACCGCCGCCGCGGCGGCCAGCGCCTTGGAGGTCGCCGAGCGCGACACCAAGGAATCCGTCAAGCTCCTCGACCAGGTGCTCGAGTTGCTCGCCACCTACGAGACCGTGACGGTCACCTTCGGCGCCTCGGCTTTCATCTTCGCGCTGTTCGTGGCGATCCGTCGGTACCGCATGTGAGCCGAGCGACGCCGCTCAGGCGAAGTGCCCGAAACCGCGGACCGTGATCGGCGCCCCGTCGGCGAGGTCGCGGGCGAGGCCCGTGCCGGTCTCGACCAGTCCCAGGCGCGTCAGCCGCGTGAGCGGGAAGGCTTTGCGGAAGGAGGCCTCGAGCAGGTCGGCGCGGTCGGCGCTGACCGCGAACAAGAGCTCGTAGTCCTCGCCGTCCTGCAGGGCGTGTTCGAGGACGGGCTTGCCGTCGGCCTTCGCGAGCGCCTTCGCGGCGTCGGAGACCGGCAGGTCGGCCACCGCGACGCGGGCGTCGAGCTTCGGTCCGAGCAGTCCGGGCAGGTCCTTGGCCAGACCGTCGGAAAGGTCGGTGCAGCCCGTCACTTCGCCGTGGCCGCAGAGCCATTCGCCTTCGGCGAGGCGCGGAGCGAAATCGAGATGCTTGCCGTAGAGCGAGCCGCCGAGTTCGCCGGTCACGAACAGCACGTCGCCCGGTGCGCATCGGCGCCGCGTCAGCACCCGATGGGCGAAGCCTTGGACGGCGAGCGTACCGACGAACGAGCCCGGCGCGCCGCGGCAGACGTCGCCGCCGACGATGCGCAGGCCCGCCCGGGCGGCGGCGCGGCCGGCGCCATGGGCGAAGTCGGTGAGCCAGGTCGCGTCGACGTCGGGCCCGATCACCAGCGACAGCAGAGCGTCGGAGGGCGCGGCGCCCGCCGCGGCGAGGTCGCTCAGGTTGCGGTTCACCAGCTTGGCGCCGGCGCGGATGCCGTCGCCGGCCGCGTCGAAATGGCGGCCCAGGATCACCGAGTCGATCGTGCTGGCGCGGATGGAACGGCCGCCCGTCGTCGGAAGGAGGGCGCAGTCACCGCCGGGACCCTCGGGAAAGGCCGGGGCGGCATCGGCGAGGGACTGCACCACGCGGCGGATGATCTCCTCCTCGGTCAGCTTCGCGACCGAGCGTTCCGGAAGCGTCGTGAGGGCGCCCATGGCTTCAGAGGGTGGACGCGGCGGGCGCGAGTTTCAACCAGAAGAGGTTCCAAGCATTGAAGCAGGCGTGGGCAGCCATGCAGGTCAGCAGGCCGTAGCGGTCGCGGACCAGGCACATGAACGCGCCGAAAGCCAGCAAGGGCAGGGTCGCGGACGGGGTCTGGTGGGCGAGGCTGAAGGCCAGTCCGGTCACCAAGACGGCGATCAGCCGGGCGTGTCCGGCGGAGAGCGTTTCGGCGAACCGCCGGAGGGACGGGTAGAGCAGGCCACGGAAGGCGAGCTCTTCCATGACCGGCGCGCCGATCGCGACCGCGAGGACGATCGTGCCGAAGCGCCAGGAAGCGACGTCGGTCTTGAGGACCGAATCCACGATATCCTGCGGCAGGTCCGGCGGGGCCTCGCCCGCGAGGCCGCGCAGGGCGAGCTGCTCCCACGTGAAGTGCACGCCCTTCCAGGCGAGCGCCATCGCGAAGCCGAGCGTCAGCAGGCAGAGGAAGACCAGGGCCAGGCGAGGCAAGGTCAGGCCGGCCGGAGCGGCCTCGCCGTCGTGCCGGATGCCGGCTTTCCAGGCGAGCATCCGCGGGGCGAGGCAACCGGCGCCCGCCATCGCCAGCGACGCCGCGACCTGGCCGAGGAAGGCCGCCGTGAACAGGTGGGCTTGGGCCAGGCCGAAATGGGTGGAAAAAGCCTGGGCCGCCAAAGTCACCACCGTGCCGAAGACCAACGCGAAGGCCACCGCGGCCGTGACCAGGCCGAGGGCCGCGTCGCCGGCGCTCAGGGTCGGGGGTTCCTCGCGACCGGGCAGGTTGCGCCAGCATTTCAGCGCGAAGATGCCCGCGAAAGCCGCGAGCAGGTTGACGCCCACGCAGGCCCAGTCCCACGGACCGAAGGACACGAAGGCCTGCGTCAGCGCTTCCATGCGGGCTTAGGCGCCGAAGACCTTGCGTCCGCCGACGAAGGTCGTGCGGACGCGGCCCGCGAGGGCGTGGCCGACGAGCGGGTTGTTGCCGGACTTGGAGACCAGGTCGGTCTTCGCAGGGGTCCACGCGGCCTTCGGATCGAGGACGACCAGGTCGGCATGCGCGCCGTCCGAGAGCGTGCCGGCGGCGAGCCCGAGGGCCCTGGCCGGACCCGAAGTCAGGCGGGCGATGAGCACGGACAGGTCGGCGTGTCCGCCGACGACGAGCGCCGTGTGGGCGGCCGCGAAGGCCGTCTCGAGGGTCGCGGCCCCGAACGGAGCCAGGTCGAACTCGCAGTCTTTCTCGGTGGCCGTGCACGGCGAGTGGTCGGAGCAGACCGCGTCGATCGTCCCGTCCGCGAGGGCGGCGAGGAGCGCGAGGCGGTCGGCCTCTTCGCGCAACGGCGGATTCGTCTTCAGGCTCGTCGCGTAATTCGCCAGCGCCGCGTCGGTGAGGAGCAGATGGAGCGCCGAGACCTCGGCCGTGACCGGGAGCTGCTTCGCCTTGGCGCGGCGGACGATCTCGGCGGAGCCGCCGGAGGAAAGGTGCTGCAGGTGGATGCGGGCCTGGGTGAGTTCGGCGAGCAGGCAGTCGCTCGAGACCACGATCTCCTCGGCCGCGCGCGGCAGGCCGCGGAGGCCGAGGCGGAGGGACCAGGCGCCTTCGTGCATCTGGCCGCCGTCGGTCATGCTGCTGTCCTGGCAATGGTCGAGGACGACGAGGCCGAACATCGCGGCGTATTCCAGCGCGCGGCGCATGATCTCGTTGTTCTGGACGCCCGAGGTCGTGTCGGTGACCGCGACCACGCCGGCCTTCTTCATCGTGCCCAGCGGGGCGAGGGCCTTGCCTTCATGGCCTTTGGTGAGGGTGCCCGTCGGCAGCACGCGCACGGCGGCGTCGCGGGAGCAGATCTCGCGCAGGAGCTGGATCGTGCCGACGTTGTCCGCCGCGGGGAGCGAGTCGGGCATCGTGACGACGGTCGTGAAGCCGCCGGCGGCGGCCGCGCGGGTGCCCGTGCGGATCGTCTCTCGGGCCGTGCGGCCCGGTTCGCCGAGGCGGCAGTTCAGGTCGACGAAGCCCGGGGCCACGACGAGGCCCGTGCCGTCGATGACGCGGGCCTTGGCCTGGTCGGCGGCGGAGAGCCGGTCGACGAACCTGCCGTCGAGGGCGAAGACGTCGCCCTTGGCTTCGTCGCGCCGCGCGGAGGGGTCGATCACGCGGGCGCCGCGGATCCAGAGGGGGGAGTTGTCGGCGGGATTCATCGGCTGATGGCTCCGGTGCAGAGGTGAAGGACGGCCATGCGCACGGCGACGCCGTTGCGGACCTGTTCGAGGATGACCGAGCGGGGGCCGTCGGCGACCTCGCTTTCGACTTCGACGCCGCGGTTGATGGGGCCCGGGTGCATCACGACCGCCTCGGGCTTGAGCCAGGCGGCGCGCTCGGCGTTGAGGCCGAACTGCGCGGTGTATTCGCCGAGCGACGGGAAGTGCGTGGTCGTCTGGCGCTCGTGCTGGATGCGCAGGAGCATGACCGCGTCGCAGTCCTTCAGGGCTTCCTTCAGGTCGTGGACGATGCGGACCTGCGGGAAGGCCTCCTTCAGCGCGGCCGGCACGAGCGTCGCGGGGCCGGCGAGCGTGACCTGAGCGCCGAGTTTCGAGAGGCAGAGGATGTTCGAGCGGGCGACGCGGCTGAAGAGGATGTCGCCGAGGATCGTGACCTTGAGCCCTTCGACCTGGCCGAAGCGCTGGCGAAGCGTGAAGGCGTCGAGCAGGGCCTGCGTCGGGTGTTCGTGGGCGCCGTCCCCGGCGTTGACCACCGAGATGTCGAGGACCGAGCCCAGGTAGCGGGCGGAGCCGGCGGAGGAGTGGCGCATCACGATGGCGTCGACGCCCATCGCGCGGATGTTCTCGGCCGTGTCGCGGAGGGTCTCGCCCTTCACGAGGGAGGAGGCCGTCGTGTTGATCGAGACGACCTCGGCGCCGAGCTTCTTGGCCGAGATCTCGAAGGCCGTGCGGGTGCGGGTGCTCGGCTCGAGGAAGAGGTTCACCACCGTGCGGCCCTTCATCAGGTCGAGGCCCTTGCCTGGCGCGAGCGCGGGCAGGAATTGGTCGGCTTGGCGGAAGAGCAGTTCGATCTCGGAGCGGGAAAGCTCCTCGATGCCGGTGAGGTCTTTTTTCGTCCAGGTGTCTTGTTGGGCCATGCGGTGCGGTTCCGGTGGCCCTAACGAGGTTAGGACCATGGGGAAAGTGGGGAGGGAAGGCCCTTGGTCAAGGGATTAGAGGGAGGCGAAGGGGTAGGGGTCGGGGCAGGGGCAGGGGTAGGTGCGGACAAAAGGCAGAGAGCCCCTTGTTTTATCTGACTACCCCGACCCCTATCCCTACCCCTAACCCTTGAATTACTTTGCCAGCAGCTCCCGGACCTTCGCGCCGATGGCGGCGGCGGCTTCGCCCTTCTTGTCCGTATGGGCGGCGACGACGTTCACGAGGGCGCTGCCGACGACCACGCCGTCGGCGACCTTGGCGATGGCCTGGACATGGGCCGCGGTGGAGACGCCGAAGCCGACGCAGACGGGCAGGGAAGTGTGCTTGCGGATCTCGGCGACGGCGGCCGAGAGGTTGGCGGCCAGTTCGGAGCGCTCGCCGGTCACGCCTTCGCGCGAGACGTAGTAGATGAAGCCGGAGGCGTGCTTGGCGATGAGGGCGATGCGGGCCGGCGGCGTGGTCGGGGCCACGATGAAGATGTTGGCGAGGCCGTGCTTCTTCGAGGCCGCGATCAGTTCGTCGGCCTCCTCGGGCGGGCAGTCGAGGACGAGCAGCCCGTCGGCGCCGGCCGCGCGGACCTTGGCGCAGTAGGCGTCGAGTCCGAACGAGAACAGCAGGTTATAATAGCAGTAGAGCACGATCGGCTTATCCGTGCCGGCGCGCACGTCGCGCAACACGTCGAGCAGGCCGTCGTAGGTCATGCCGCCTTCGAGCGCGCGCTGGGCCGCGAGCTGGTTGGTGAGGCCGTCGGCGAGCGGATCGGAGAAGGGCACGCCCACTTCGAGCACGTCGGCGCCGTTGCGCGCCAGGGAAAGCAGCACGGCCTTGGACGTCGCGACGTCGGGGTCGCCGGCGCAGACGTAGCTCACGAAGGCCGGGCGGCCTTCGGCTTGGCAGCGGGCGAACGTCTGAGCTAAGCGGTCCATGCGCGGAAGGAAGCCGGGTTTGGTCCCGAGGGCAAGGCGAAGGCGACCGCCGGCCGCTTTCCCGGGTTGCCAATCCGCGGCGCGTCGGCACCTTGGAAGCGTCGGCCCAAGTGGTGGAATGGTATACACATCAGACTTAAAATCTGCCGCCGAAAGGCTTACCGGTTCGAGTCCGGTCTTGGGTACG
>SYID01000138.1 GCA_005798925.1 Verrucomicrobiota bacterium | reverse complement strand
GATGGGCGTCGGGCGCGCGGCGGCGGTGTCCATCAGGGCGCGTCCGCCGACGCGGGAGCCGGTGAAGCCGATGGCGCGCAGGGCGGGGTGCTTGGCGACCTGCTGGCCGATCACGCGGCCTTCGCCCATCAGGAGCGAGAACGTGCCTTCCGGGAGACCGGCTGCCTTGACGGCTTCGACGATGAGGCCGCCCATGATCTCGGCGGTGCCGACGTGCGCGTGGTGCGCCATCACGATGACGGGGCAGCCTGCGGCGAAGGCCGAGGCGGTGTCGCCGCCGGCGACGGAGTAGGCGAAGGGGAAGTTGCTCGCGCAGAAGACGGCGACGGGGCCGACGGGGCGGAAGAGCGAGCGGTGGTCAGGCTTAGGCAGGGGCTTGCGGTCCGGATTCGCGGTCTCGATGCGCGCATCGATCCAGTCGCCTTTTTCGACGAGGTCCGCGAAGAGGCGCAGCTGCCCCATCGTCCGGCCGATCTCACCTTGGCAACGGGCCTCCGGGAGGCCGGTCTCCTGCGTCGCGCGGGCGACGAGGGCGGGCGTGGCGGCTTCGATACGGGTGGCGATGTCGCGCAGGAAGGCGGCCTTCTTCTGGCCGGAAAGATCGGCGAGCGCCGGGGTGGCCTGGTCGGCTAGGGCGCAGGCCCGGTCCGCTTCGGCCGCGGTGGCAGGGAAGAAGTCCGGCTCGAGGGCGGTGGCCGTGGCCGGGTTCACGGAGCGATACGGCGCGGTGCGGGACTGGCCGCGGCCGAAGCCGATGAAAGAGGATCCGAGGAGGGTCGACATGGAGAGAGGGGGACGGATAGGGCAGGGGCTGGCCGGAGGCAAACAAGATAGCCTATGGGTTGGGGTTGCGAGCGGTGGCCCGGGAGTTTGGCTGGAGGCACGCCCGTCCCCGGCCGCTCATGCGTTTCCCCGTCATCTTGCTCCTGCATCTGACCGTCGTCCTTTCGGCTGAGCCGGCCTTCGACTGGGCGGCATCCGGCGGCGGCGTCAAGGCCGACAAGGTGCGAGGATTGAACGTCGACCGCGACGGCAACGTCTTCGTCGCCGGCGAGTGCGCGGACGAGGTCGGCTTCGGCGCGGTCACGCACAAAGGGCTTGGTCTCAACGATGTCTTCGTCGCCAAACTCGACAGTCATGGAAACCCTCTCTGGTCGAAGGTCGCCGGCGGCCCGCAGATCGACCGCGCCTATGCGGTGGCGACCGATGCTAAGGGCAACTCATACGTGACCGGACATTTCCAGGGCGCATCGGCCGAGTTCGACGGGCACGCCGTCCGGGGGCGCGGAGATTACGACGCCTTCGTGGTCTCCTATGACAAGGACGGCCGGTTCCGCTGGATCCGTACCGCGGGCGGCCGAGGTTATGACTTCGGCCATGCCGTGGCCGTCGACAGCCGGGGCGATGTGATCGTCGCCGGCGCGGTCGTCGGCGAGGCGACCTTCGGCGACGTGGTGGTGCCCAATGAGCCGGGCGCACATATCTTCGTCGCCAAATACCGCGCCGACGGCGAGCTCGTCTGGGTCAAGGCGGCGACCGGCAAGGCCGGCGGTTCCGCCTATGGCGTCGTGGTCGATGGTGGGGATAATATTTATATCGGCGGCCTCAGCCCGGGCGTCGGCGCCTTCGGCGCCTTCCCCCTGTCATCCCCCAAGGGCACTTCGGCGCTGGTGGCGAAGCTGGATCGCGATGGCCAGGTTCTCTGGCTGCGGCAGCACCCGGGCGAACCCAGCTGCCTCTTCCACGAGATCGCGTGCGATGCGCAAGGGCGCGTCTGGGCCAGCGGCATGTTCAAGGGCCGGGCCCAGGTCGGCCCCGAGGCCTACGCCACGACGGGTGAGAAGGATGCCGACGCGTTGCTCTGCCACTACGACGCCGACGGCAAGCTGCTTTGGAGCCGGGTCGGACAGGGGCCGGCTGTCGACTATGGCCTGGGCGTCGCCACGGACGGCACGGGCGACGTGTTCCTCACCGGCGAGTTCTCGGAGGTCTTCTCGCTCGGCGGCAAGAGCCTGCGAAGCCGCGGCTCGACCGACGTCTATGTCGCCAAGTTCGACGGGGCCGGGGCGCTGCTCTGGCTCAAGCAGTCCGGCGGCGTCGGTTTGGACAATGCCTATGTCGACGTGATGGACGGCCGCGGCGGCCTGCTCCTCGCCGGTGCTTTCTCGGGCGCGCAGCATCTGGATCATCTCGCCCTCAAGAGCAAAGGGAGCGGCGACGCTTACGTGGCCCGACTCGATCTCCGGGCTTCGCCTGCCGATCGGCGCCTTCCGCGGGACAACCTGCTGCGGCGGCATGATACGTCAGGAAAGGTCATGCCGGTCGCGGACGCAGCCGGCTGGGCCGGCCGTCGGGCTGAGATCGTGCGGGGCATGGAGGCCGTGATGGGCCGGCTGCCCGGACCCGAGCGTAAGGTCCCGCTGACGATGAAGGTGGAGAAGGAGGACGACATGGGGTCGTATGTCCGTCGCAAGATCACCTATCAGTCGGAACGCGGTAGCCGCGTGCCTGCCTACCTCTGCGTGCCCAAGGCCGCGCTGGTCAAAGACATGAAGGTCGCGGCCGTCCTGTGCCTGCATCCGACCGACGACACGGTGGGGGTCGGCGTCGTGGTCGGATTGGGCGGCAAGGCCAACCGGCAATACGCCGCCGAGCTGGCCGAGCGCGGTTACGTGACCTTGTCTCCGGCCTACCCGCATCTCGCCGACTACAAGCCCGACCTGGTCGCCCTCGGTTATGCCAGCGGCACGATGAAGGCGATCTGGGATAACATCCGCGCCCTCGACCTGCTGGATGCCCTGCCGTACGTGCGCGGTGGTTCCTATGGCGTCATCGGTCATTCGCTCGGCGGCCATAACGCCGTCTACACCGCGGTCTTCGATGACCGACTGAAGGTCGTCGTGAGCAGCTGCGGCCTCGATTCGTATCTCGATTATTACGACGGCGCCCCGGCGGTCTGGCGGTTCGGCAAGGGCTGGTGCCAGCCGCGCTACATGCCGCGCCTGGCGGAATACGCGGGCCGCCTGGCGGACATCCCCTTTGATTTCCATGAGATGGTCGGCGCCTTGGCGCCGCGTCGCGTCCTGATCAGCGCCTCCCTCGGCGACGCCAACTTCCGTTGGCAGAGCGTCGACAAGGTCGCCGCCGCCGCCCGCCCGGTGTTCGCCTTGCTCGGGTCGCCCGATGCGCTGCAAGTCATCCACCCCGAAGGCGCGCACGACTTCCCTGACGCCGCCCGCGAACAGGCCTATCGCCTGCTGGCGGAGGTCCTCCGGTAGCTAGGTTCGGATTGCCCGCCTTCGGTCCGCCCCCATCTTTCCTCCATGCGATATCTGCCCCTCGTCCTTTTGTCCGCCTTCGCGACCCTGTTCGCCGCCGAGCGTCCGAACATCATCGTGATCCTGGCCGACGACCAAGGCTTCGGCGACCTCGGCGCCAACAACCCGCAGAGCAAGATCGCGACCCCGCAGCTGGATGCCCTGGCCAAAGGCGGAGTGCGGTTCACCGACGGACATACGTCCTCCGGCGTCTGCACGCCCACCCGCTACAGCCTGCTCACCGGTCGTTACCACTGGCGCACCAAGCTCCAGTCCGGCGTGCTCGGCGGTTTCTCGACCC
Source organism: Verrucomicrobiota bacterium (assembly GCA_005798925.1). Classification (GTDB taxonomy): domain Bacteria; phylum Verrucomicrobiota; class Verrucomicrobiia; order Opitutales; family UBA953; genus UBA953. The sequence continues at coordinate 7,005 of SYID01000138.1, read as the reverse complement.
CGCTGATCGCCAAGGATCGTCTCACCCTTGCCGGCCTCCTGAAGCAGCAGGGCTATGTGACAGGCTGTTTCGGCAAGTGGCACCTCGGCATAAGCTTCCCTTTGAAGACCGGCGGTGTCGCCGATGATGGCGGTAATTTCAGCAAGGCCTTCCAGGATGCGGCCTCGGTGGACTACGGACGCGACATCGTGGACGGCCCCGTCGACCACGGCTTCGATACCTTCTTCGGGATCAGCGCCTCGCTCGACATGCCGCCGTTCGTGTGGATCAAGGACCGGCGCGTGACGGAGATCCCGAGCGCGACCAAGACCTGGCTGCGGACCGGGCCCGCCGGCCCCAAGTTCGAAGCCGTCGACGTGATGCCTTCGGTCATCGACCAGACGATCGCCTTCATCGAGGCCCAGCGGAAGGCCGACCCGGCCAAGCCCTTCTTCGCCTACGTTCCGCTGAACGCCCCGCACACGCCGATCGTGCCGACCAAGGAGTTCCAAGGGAGCAGCGGCATCAGTCCCTACGCGGACTTCGTTAAGCAGGTCGACCATGACGTCGGCCGCCTGCTGGCTTCGCTGGATAAGCTTGGCCTCACCGAAAACACCCTGGTGATCTTCACCTCGGACAACGGTTGCTCCCCGGCGGCCGATATTCCCGAGCTACGGAAGGCCGGCCATGAACCCAACCATATCTACCGTGGCCACAAGGCCGACCTCTACGAAGGCGGGCACCGCGTGCCTTTCCTCGTGCGCTGGCCGGCCAAGGTGAAGCCGGGAGTGTCCGCGGCCCTCGTCGGCCAGATCGACTTCCTCGCGACCTTCGCCGAGATCACCGGGGCGGCCGTGCCGGCGGGCATGGGCGAGGACAGCGTGAGTTTCCTGCCGGTCTTGCTCGGGTCCAAGGAGTCCGTCCGACAGGGCATCGTGAGCCAGTCGATCAACGGCAGCTTCGCGATCCGCGAGGGGCAGTGGAAACTCCTGCTCAGCGCGGGTTCGGCCGGCTGGAGCTCGCCGAAGCCCGGGCCGGAGGAGGCCGGCCTGCCTCCGGTGCAGCTCTACGACCTTTCGAAGGATCCCGGTGAGCGTAATAACCTCCAGGCGGAGTTCCCTGAGCGCGTGGCGGCGATGAAGGCCGAGCTCGAGAAGCTCATCGCCCGCGGGCGCAGCACGCCCGGCGCGGACCTCGCGAACGACGTCCCTGTGCAGCTCATCAAGAAGAGCCCGGCCGGCAAGGCCAAGGCGAAGAAGAAATGAGCAAGTGGCTCGCGCTTGGCTGCCTGGTCGCGACGTCGCTTCACGCGGCGCCGAAGCTTCCTGAAGGCGTCGAGGTCTTGCGCGACCTCGAGTATGCGCAGGCGAAAGGCGTCAGCCTCAAACTCGACCTCTACCGGCCCCAGGTGAGACCCGCCTTGCCGATGCCCTTGGTCATCTGGGTGCATGGGGGAGGGTGGCGGAACGGCTCCAAGGCGAACTGTCCGGTCGCATGGCTGGCCGCGCAAGGTTACGCTGTCGCGAGCCTCGATTTCCGTCTATTACCTGAGCATCCGTGGCCGGCGCAGATCGAAGATCCGATCGCGGCCCTCCGCTGGTTGCGCAAAGAGTCTGGAAAATACGGACTCGACGCCGAACGCTCCGCCGCGATGGGCGGTTCCTCCGGCGGTCACGTGGTGGCCCTTTGGGGGACCCTGCCTTTACGCGCGGAGGACAAGGTGAAGGCCGTGGTGGACCTGTATGGTCCGACCGACCTCCTGACCATGCCCCCGAACGTGCTCTCGGACAAGCGCACGCGCGCCGATCTCGCCAAAGCCAACGGCGCCTTGCTGCTCGGCGGCGTCGTCATGGACCAGCCGGAGAAGGCCAGGGCCGTCAGCTCGCTCCACCAGGTGTCCAAGGATGATGTTCCTTTCCTGATCCTGCACGGCACGGACGATCCCGGCGTGCCCGTCGATCAGAGCGAGCGTCTGCATGCGGCGCTCAGCGCGGCCGGCGTGGAATCGACGTTGAAGCTGATTCCCGGCGCCGGTCACGGCGGCAATGAGTTCGACTCCCCGGAGTCGCGGGCGCTCATCCGGGCTTTCCTGGACAAGCATCTGAAACGATAGCAGCGGCTGTCGCGCCGGATGCGGGTGTTTACATGCCCGGCCCATCCGCTATGCTGTCGCCATGGAAAGACCCCTCCGCCTAGCCCTGCTTCTGTCGCTTTTAGCCACGAGCGGCCTCGCCGCTCCCTTCGACCAGGCTCCCTTTGACGTTCCGGCTAACCGGATCGCGCTGACGATGGCGCCGTCGCCGGATAATCCTCGGAACTCCGAGGGCGCCTTCGCGGCGCTGCGCTCGGGCCGGATCATCTTCTGCTACACGGCTTATTATGGCGGCAAAGGCGAGGACCATGGTCCGGCCCGCATCGTCCAGATCCATTCGGACGACCAGGGCCTGACCTGGAGCGCCCCCCGGACCATCGTGGAAAACGAAGGCCGTTACAACGTGATGAGCGTCTCCTTGTTGCGCGCCGCCAGCGGCAGACTGCACCTGGTCTATCTCGTGAAGAACGATTGGCTGGACTGCCGGCCATACCTGCGGACCTCGGCGGACGACGGCGCGACCTGGTCGGCTCCGAAGCTGATCCTGCAGGCCCCCGGCTACTTCGTCGTGAACAACGACCGCCTGATCCAGACCGCCAAGGGAAGGTTGCTCCTGCCGGTGGCTTTCCATCGCTCCCGCGGGCAGGACCCGCTCAGCAGCCGTTCCTTCGACTCTCGGGCCATGGCGCTCTGGATCTACTCCGACGACGACGGCCAGAAGTGGCAGGAGGCCGCGAACTGGTGGGCGATGCCGGTCCGCTCAGGCAGCGGGCTGCAGGAGCCGGGCGTGGTCGAGCGGGCCGATGGTTCGCTGTTCTCGTGGGCGCGGACGGACGCCGGCAGCCAGTATGGCTTCGAATCGAAGGACGGCGGTAAGAATTGGGACGCGCCGACGCCGACCACGCTCGCCTCGCCGGTTTCGCCCGCGAGCATCAAGCGCATCCCCGGGTCGGACGAACTCCTCGCCGTGTTCAACGACCACTCGGGGCGGTTCCCGTTCCCGAAGGGCAAGCGGAGCCCGCTGGTCGCCGCGATCTCGAAGGACGGCGGCGCGACCTGGGGGCGGCCCAAGCTCCTCGAGGGCGATCCCGACGGTTGGTATTGCTACGCTGCCATCCACTTCGTCGGTGACGACGTGCTGCTGGCGTATTGCGCGGGCGACAGCGCGAAGAAGACCTACCTGAACGTCCTCCGGATCAGGAAGACCTCGCTGGCTTGGCTGCGCGCGGAATGATCAGTCGGCCAGCTGCGCGATCAGCTTGAGCGTCTCGGTCGGCGACTGGTGCGTCTTCGCGGCGTTGTGCAGGCCGGGAGGCAGGAGGTCGACGGCCATCGCCTTCAGCTCTTCGAGCCGGGCGCAGAGTTTGTCGAGGCAGGCGTCGGCCTGCTGGGCGTCGGCCCAGACGTCGTAGATGGTCACCAGTTCGCCCGGCTTCTCGCCGTCGATCTCGCCTTCGCCGACCTCGTAATCGCAGTCGAGGAGTTCGTCCCAGAAGTTGGCGTCGAGGTCGAGGGCGTCCTCGAGCTCATACAGGCGGATGCCGTTCATCCATTCGTTGAGGAGCGTGAAGGCCTCGCGGTGGGCGGGCACGACTTCGGTGAAGGTGTCCCGGATGCCGACGGCGATGAGCGTGAGGCCCTCGACCGTATCGCCCAGCTTGGGGCCGTCGAAGGGGGGCGTCGGTTCGGAAGGCATGCGCAAAAGGGATGCGGTCCGCGGTCGGAAGCGCCAGCCAATTGTGCCGATCAGCGCTTGGTCGGCCCAAGTCCTAGCGTCGGGATGATCTCCTTCGCCTCGCGTTCGCCATAGTTGAACAGGATGAAGCCCCGGGTCTCGTGCCGGCGGGTGATCTCGATCTGGCGCATGGTCGCGTCGGGGGCGAGGGTGGTGCGCGACGAGGTGATGCCGATGCCCGGAACCAGTCCGGCGGGACCCGCCCACGCCTTCTGCTGGCGGACCCAGCTTTCGTAGCCCGTCTCGCTTTCGGTGTAGTCCATCGGGCAGACGAAATCGACCCAGCCGCGTTCGCACCAGAGCTTCCAGTCCTGCATGATGGTGCGGCTGTCCTGGTCCCATTGCCGGAAGACCGCGGCGCTTACCTTGATGCCCGGGCGGACCTGGCGGACGGCCTCGCTGGTCGTGCGCACGACGGTATTGATGTTTTCCTGGCACCATTTGATCCACTCCTCGCGACGGACGCCTTTGACCTGGACATCGCCGGGCCAGCGGGCGACGGGCTGGCCGGTGGCCCGTTCAAAGCGCGCACGGCAGGGCGGGCAGAAACAGTGGCGACCGTCTGGGTAGCGGATGTAATCGAAGTGGATGCCGTCGACGGCGTAGTTGCGGGCGACTTCGACCAGCGCGTCGCGTTCGAGCGCGGCGTTGAGCGGGTGGGAAGGACAGAGCCAGGGTTCCTCTTCACCGGTGTCGCTCATCTGCAGGCGATGCTCCGCGCGGAGCTTGGCCACGAACTCCGCAGGCACTTCGCGTCCCAGGTTCCAGTCGACCTTCCAGACATGGAGCTGCAGGCCGTGCTTACGGCAGGCGGCGAGGCATTCGGCGATCTGGTCGCCCTTGGCGGCGATGTCGGGCGCGACCGGCAGGACCTTGCTCGGGTAGTAGGCGACGCCGCCCCAGAGCATGTTCGGGAAGATCGCCGTGAAACCGTTCACCTTCAGGTTGAGGACCGCGTCGTCCCAGCTCCGGTTCTTCACGCCGTAGGCGCTATGGCACCAGACCGCCCGGAATTCGCCCGGCTTGGCGGGGTGCGCGTGGCAGTAGGCCTCCTGGAATAGGCGCATCGCTTCGTCGGCCTGCGAGAGCGCCATCGTGAAACGGCCGGCCTGCTCATGGGCGAGAGCGCCGGCCCTCGTGGCGATCGCCGCCTCTAGCCGGGCCAGCGCCAAGGGGGTCGCGCCGGGCCGAGTGCGCACGAAGGCGCAGGCGGCGGCGAAATCCTTGAATTCGCCGAGCTCGTCAAGTTTGCGCAGCTTGGCCGCGATGCTGTCATGCCAGATCGCCGGGCGGAGGAGGCCGGCCATCGCGAGAAGCAGCTGCCCTTTGTGTTCATTGTCGTCGTCGAGCAGTACGTGGGTCATCAGCACGGCGTTGTCGGAGGCGATCACGGCAGGGAAACCCGCGGGCTTGCCTTCATCGTCGAACCATTCAGCTACGGTCCGGCTGCGTCCGGGGATCGGCTGATGCGAGATGATGTTCCAGGAGGCCTGCCCGGTGACCGCGGGCGCCCCGACTAACGTGTCACCGACGGGACGGATGGAGGCGAACCGGCCTTTAGGGTCGGCGAGGATGTGCTTGCCGGGGCCGATGCCGGTCACGGTCAGCAGCCGGGGCGGCAGCGAATAGAAGGCCAGGAGGCGACCCTTGTTCCGCAGGTAGCCTTCGATCGCGTTCGTGGCCTCGTCCGTGAGCCGGGTGTTGTTCGGCAGGATGAGGAGCTTGGTCTTGGCGAGCGTCGCGGAGGTGAGTTCGGCTTCCGTGACGGCAGCGTGGGTCAGGCCGCGGGCGGAGAGCTGGCGGGAGAGCCGTTCGTCGAATCGTTCCTTGGCGTCCGGTGTCTTGAGCAGGAGCACATGGGTGTCGTCGCCCAGCTGGCCGAGCCGGCGGATGCTGCGGATCTCGAAGCTGGTATCCCGGTCCTCGGCCCGGAAGGCTGCGATGCGGATCGAGCGGATCCGTTGCCAGCCCTCGGGGCTGCCTTCCATCTTGGCCGCCTCCTTGCGGACCTCGAGCGTGGTCCATTCGGAGGTGCGCTGCGGCGTGAGGCTGACGTTATACCAGCCGCCGGGCGCCTCGAAGTAGACGTTGAGATGGGCTATGGGGGCGCGGTCGCGGCAGCGGACCTCGAGCCGGAGGCCTTCCGCGGCAGACAGGTCGAGGTCGACCTTGTGGTCCCAGTACACACGGGCGCGCTTGTTGGTGGCATAGTTGCACTCAAGGCGCAGGACGTGTGCGATGCCATCCTGGCCGACGCGGGCGGGCGGTGAGCCCTCGACCGCTCGCCAAGCCTTGGCGGCGGCATCATCGTCAGGGTATTCGCAGGAAACGACAGGCTGCGCCGCACGCAGGCCAGAGGTCGCGAACAGCGCGAGGAGCAGCAGGCGCATCAGCGGGCGATGATCCCGGCGAGAAGCTTCTCCAGGCCCTTGCCGTAGCGGACGTAGGAGTCGAAGCGCTCCTGCGGGGAGGCCTTGGTGCCTTCGCCGAGGTGGACGATGCTGGCGACGTGGGGCTCGATGGAGACACCTGCCTTGTAGCCGCGGCTGATGAGGTCTTTCAGGATCTCGCGGACGAGCGCGTCGCCTTCGCCGGCATAGGTGAACGCGCTACTCTTGCCTCCCGCAGGGTTGCGGCGGCAGTCCTTGATGTGGACGTATTCCACGTAGGGTAGGATGTCGCGGTAGAAGGGCATGGTTTCCTGGCCGTAGGAGACCGTGTTGCCGATGTCGAAGAGGTAGCGGACGCTGGGATGACCGATGCTTTCGATGAAGCGGCGGGCATGCGTGCCGGAGAGGCCGCCCCAGCCTTCGCAGTTCTCGTGCAGGAGCATGATTCCGCCGTCGGCAGCCAGTTTGGCCATCTCCTTGTAACGGCGGACGCCTTCGTCGCGCCAGACGTCTTCGGCGACGTCGCCGCGGACCCAGCTCATGGTGCGCACGAACCTCGTCTTGGTCCGCTGCATGCGCGGAATAAGCACCTTCAGGTCGGCGAGGTCGACGGCGAAGTCGCCCGTGATGGGGCGGCTCCAGTTGCCGATGGCGGAGGCGTAGCTGCTGACCCGCATGCCGGCGGCCTCGATCTTGTCGACGGCCTGCTTGAACTCGTCGTCGCTCACCGCGGGTCCGGAGAACTGCTTGCCGTTCAGGAGGCGGAGTTCGATGGCGGACCAGCCCAGGGCCTTATGCGCGGCGATCTG
>SYID01000137.1 GCA_005798925.1 Verrucomicrobiota bacterium | reverse complement strand
CGCGCCGCCTTGCCTCGCTTTTGATGTTCGGTCGCCCGGATGTCGTCCGCCAGCCTTGAGGGCCGGGACGATGTGTCTGCGAATCTGAGCAGGTAGTCCCGTCGGCGGTGTCTCCGCCCTTCATCCCTGCGTCCGCGACGGCCGTAGGGCGTGCCGTATCAACTGTCCGTCGTTCCAAGGGGGCACCCTGGGCTCACGTCCGCATGCGTCTCATGACTATTTCCCGCTTATCCATCTTCCTCCTGGCCCCGCTGCTTGTCCGCGGAGCCGAACCCAATCCCGTTCCGGTCGAGGTCGCCGACCTCGTCCGCCAAGCCGTCGAGTCCAACCCCGAGCATCAGGCCTACATCGCCGCGCTGGCCGCTGAGCGCGAGGCAGGCTCTTCGGCATCCTCCAACCCAGACCCTGTCCTCTCGGTCGAGGTCGGCCGTAAGCGCCTGCGCGATGCGGGCGGCGCCTTCCTTGACGAAGGTCAGGTCTGGACGGCATCGCTGAGTCAGACCTTCGAGTGGCCCGAACGCCTGCGCCTTCGCCGCGCGATCGCGGACCATCAGGTCGAGATCGCCAAGCTCGGGCTGGGGCGCTTCGAGCAGGCGCTCGAGGCCAAGGCCACGGTGCTGGCTTATCGTCTTTCCCGCGCCCAGGTCCGTGCCCAGGCCTGCGAGGAGGTCGCCGAACGTTTCGCCGGCCTGCGCAAGGCCTTGGTCGGTCGCGACCCGTCCGGCCCCGCCCCGACCATTGAGCTGCGATCGGTCGAGGCCGCCGAAGTCGTCGCGCGCCGCCGATCCGAGGAGGCGCGCTTGGCGCTGCAGCAGGCCTTGCTGGAGATGAACCAGTTGCGCGGCGCGCCTTCGCTCGCCCCGCTCGTCGTCAAGGCGCCGGTGCTCGCGCTCAAGGACGCCCCCAGGCTCGACGAGTTCCTCGCTTCCGCGCGGGATGGCAACTTCTCCTACCGGATGCAGATGCTCGAGTCCGAGCAGCTCAGCCTGCAGTCCGATCTCGCGCGTTCGAACAGCGTCCCGGGCTTCACGGCCGGACCTTATGTCTTGCAGGACCGCGTGGGCGGGCGCGAGACCATCGTCGGCCTGCGCTTCGACATCCCGCTGCCTGTGAGCGGCCGTTCCGGTTCCGCCGAGCGCGCGGCCAACGAACGCAAGCGGCAGTCGAAGGCGGCCATCGCCGCGGCCTGGCGCGACGTCGAGAAGGACCTCGGCCAGACCTGGCTGTCCTACGCCTCCAAGGTCGATCAGCTGCGCATGCACAAGGACGACCCGGCGGTGCGCTTCGCCGAAGCCGCCAAGCTCGCCGAAAGTCATTTCCGCGCGGGGGCTCTCTCCCTGCAGCTCTTCATGGACGCCCAGGCGGGCTACCTCGAGGCCGTCGACTCCGCCTTGGTGATCCAGGAGCAGGCCGTCGAGGCGGGTTTCCGTCTCCGCGAGCTGAGCGGCGTGAACTTCAATCCCGTCTCCGCCCGATGAGAAACGTCATACTCGCATGCTCACTGGCTGTCTTGGCCGGTTGCGGCAAGCCCGCGACCTCGGTCAGGACCGAAGGCGCCGCGCCGGCGGCCAAGGCCGCCGAATTCAAGAAGGGGCAGGGATTGCTGCTCACCCCGGAGGCGGTCGAGTTCATCGGCCTGCGCAAGGCCGAGGCCCAGGCGAAGGCCGACCGTGTTGTCCTGCCCCGGCAGGCTTTGCTCCGGACGTCCGAGGGTATGTTCGTCTTCGTGGCGAACGGCCAGCGCTGGTTGCGCACCCCGGTGAAGGTCGGCGCCGAGTCCGCCGAGATCGCGGAGATCGCGGACGGTGTGCTGGAGGGCGACCTTGTCGTCGTCGCCGGCGTCTGGGACCTTTGGATGGCCGAACTGCAGGCGATCAAGGGGGGCGTCGGCTGCGCCGACGGACACTGAAATGGTCGCGGCCCTCGCCCGCTGGTCCATCCGCCGTCGCGGCGCCGTGCTGACGTGCGCCCTGCTGCTCAGTGCCCTCGGCTTCTGGTCGGCCTATCGCGTCCCGGTGGACGCCATGCCTGACATCACGGGACCGCAGGTGCAGATCAACACCGCGCTCCCCGCCCTTGCTGCTGACGAGATCGAGTCCCGCATGACCATCCCACTGGAGTCCGAACTCTCGGGCCTGCCGGGTCTCGTGGAGTTCCGTTCTCTCTCCAAGGTCGGTCTCTCCCAGGTCACGCTGATCTTCGAGGACGGCACGGACATCTTCCGCGCCCGCCAGCTCGTGACCGAGCGCATCGGTCAGGCCTCCGGCAACCTGCCGCCGGGTGCCGTGCCCGTGATGGCGCCGATCAGCACTGGCCTGGGCGAGATCGTCTATTACTCCATCGGCTACTCGGCCGATGCCAAGGCGCCGGCCGACGAGGCCACGCGCCTCCGGGAACTCCGCCTGCTGCACGACACGCGGGTGCGTCCGGCCCTTCGCTCCACACCTGGGTTGGCGGACGTCAACGTCATAGGCGGCCGTGAGCGGCAGATGCTCGTGGAGCCGGATCTCGCCAAGCTGGCCAAGGCCGGCGTGCCCATGTCGGAACTGCTCCGGGCCGTGCGCCGCAATACCGAGAACGCCGGCGGCGGAGTTGTGTCGCTGGGCGGGGAGGCCTTTACCGTCCGGGCCGACACCCGCGTCCGCACCGCCAAGGACTTGGCCGGCATCCCGCTGCGCCCGGCTGGTCTTGGCCCCGCCGTGACCGTGGGCGATGTCGCCGGCGTCTCGATCGGCAACGCCTCCCGTATGGGCGCGGCCACCGTCGACGGCCATGAAGCCGTCGTCGGCGCCGCCATCATGCTCGCCGGCGAGAACTCCCGCGAGGTCTCGCGCCGCGCGACGGAGAAGCTCGCCGCGATCGGCGCCCACCTGCCGGAGGGCGTGAAGCTGACCGTGCTCTACGACCGCTCGGACCTCGTCGGGTCCACCATCCGCACCGTCGAGACCAACCTGCTCGAGGGTGCGCTCATCGTCATCGCCGTGCTGCTCTTGCTGCTTGGCCACTGGCGGGCTGCGCTGCTCGTCGCCCTGGCCATTCCTCTGTCCTTCCTG
>SYID01000136.1 GCA_005798925.1 Verrucomicrobiota bacterium | reverse complement strand
GTCGTGAAATAGATCTCGGCGTAATCCTCGTAGTCGCCGGTCACGAAAGTACGCCGCCCGCGCTGGGGGTCGGCTTCGCACTTGGTCGTGTTCCGTTCGAAGACGTTGTCGGTCATCGTCAGTTTGCGCGGCTGATGGATCCAGGAGCCGCGGCCGCCGTTGCGGAAGGTGTTGCCGCGCACGGTGACGTCCGTGCAGGACTTCTCGATGCTGACCACGCGGGAGCCGTTCGTCCCGTCGACGAAGTTATCCGTGATCAGCGCGTCTTGGCAGAACTCGGCGAGGAAGAAGGCGCCCATGCGGGATCCGGTGATGTGATTACGGTCGAAGACGATCCGGCGGCTCTTTTGGATATGCATCGTGTCGCCCAGGGCGCTCAGGGTGTTGCCCCTGACCTCGACATCCTCACAGCCGACGAGATCGAGGGCGCCTTTACCCGGGCCGGCGCCGTTGGGGGAGTAGAGGGCCAGGTGGGCGTAGAAGAGCGGGGTGATGAGCTTGGTCTTCGGTCCGGCGGAGGTCTGGAAGCGGATCGGGGCGCCCAAGGGCTTATCGGCGATGCGGACGTAGGTCGGGGTACTTTCGACGACGAAATACTGGCGGCCACGCACGAGGTTGGCGGGCAGGGTGTCGCCGAAGAAGCAGAGGGAGTCGTAACCCCGGACGGCTTCGAGTCCCTCGCGTACTTTCGAGACCGGCAGCGGCTTCGTGTTGGCGAAGAAAACCCGGTCGTCGCCCGCCGCCATGCTTACGCCGTCTTTCACCAGGTCGTTCCGGAAGTATTTCCGAGCATGGGCGTGCTCGGTAGGCCCGAATTCTTCCGGCCAGACCGTGATCTGCCAGAGATACCCGTAATCCCACATATACTTGCCCGTGCGCTCCAGCCGGCAGTCCGTGACGTGGATGCCTTTCGCATAGGTGAGGACACCTCGCTCGTTCGCCTTCTGTTCGGCGCCGATGACCGTGATGGCGGCGCCCGCCAGGCCGTCGGACTGGATCTTCTCGAAGCGCAGGTTCTCCGTGCGTCCGCCGGCGGACGTCGTGATGAGGATGCCGCGGGTGTTGACGTTGGGTTCCCAGGTATTGTCGGCGCGCGACTGATCGAAGACGTGGCCGACGAAGCGTCCGCCTTTCCATGTGAGGTCGCGGATGTTCTCGCCCTGGAAGACCACCGCCCGGGCCTTGTCGCCCATGCGTTCGGGCAGCCGGAAGGTGACGCCCTCGGCGATGACTGTCAGGCCCGACTTCAGCGGAATCGGGACGGCGCCGTCCACGGCGTAATCACCCTGGGGAATGACCAGAGTATCGCCCGGCTTGGCCGTCTCGAAGGATCGGCGCAGGGAGGCTACATCACCGTTGGGGCTGACGCAGCCGCTGAGCAGCGAGGTGACCAGGATGAGCAAGGCGCAGAGGCGGGGTGTCATGAGGGGCGTGTGTCGGGTTCTTCAACGAAGGTCGGGTAGTTGTCTTCCGGAACGTATTCGCTGCCGGTCCGGCTGGCTGCAGGGGGTTCCTGCGCGGGGCTGCTGCCTGCGGCGGCGACGAGGCCGAAGGCGCCGAGGATGACACCGCGGAGGGCGTCGCGTCGGCTGATGCCGGCGGGATGGCTACGGTCGGGGTTGTCAGGCATCGGTGAAGGGGCCGGCATCGCGGCGGGAGAGGATTTCGCGGACCTTGCGGCCGTCGACGGTGGCGACGTCGGCCTTGGTCTCGCAGGCCAGGGCGGCGGCCACGCCGGCGGCCTCGCCGAGGGCCATCGCGGTCACGGTCACGCGGGAAGACGCCGAGGCCACATGGGTCGCGCTGTGGCAACGACCGGCCACCAGCAGGTTGCCGACCTTCTGCGGGACCATCGTGCGATACGAGATGTCATAGGGCTTGGGCTGGAAGCCGGAGCCGGCGAAAGGCTTGTCCGTGGTGGTCTTGCGTGGATGTATGTCGAGGAACCAGCAGCCCGTGGCGATGGCGTCGTCGTGACGTCGGGTCGTCTGCAGGTCTTCGACCGTCAGGCGTTCGACACCGAGGATGCGCCGGGTGTCGCGGATGCCGATGTAGGGTCCGGTCGAGATGAGGTAGCTGTCCTTGAAGGCCGGGACCTTTTCCTTCCATTCGCGGAAGATCGTCCAGGCGTCCTGCCGGCCTTGCATCTCGCAGCGGGTGAGATCGGCGGCGTCGGTCGCGTCGCCGGCGATGCGGGTGGCGTGGATGTAGGCTTCGTCCTTCGCGAAGGCGAAGATCAGGCCCGGACCATAGAACTCCGGCAGTTTGCCGGCCTTATGGGCGTCGACGAGCGCCTGCTTGGCCGCCGGGCCCATTTCCTTGTTCGGCGTGACGTTGCCGATGCGGAAGTGCATCGTCAGCGGCATCATTTCCGGATTCTTCTCCGATGGGCAGCCGGCCCAATGGGCGACATCGGCGTCGCCCGTCGAGTCGATCACCTGGCGGGCCTCGATGCGCACCAGGCCGTCTTTGTTGGCGACGATCACGGCCGTGATGAGGCCGCCCTTGGTCTCGACGTCGCAGACCAGCGAATGGTAGAGCACGCTCAGATGTTCGGAGTGACGACGGATGAGTCCGTCCATGAGCAATTTGAACTCGTCGGTATTCGGAATACGGACCGAGCCCCAGTATTTCGTGATGAGGTCGGCCGGGAGGTCGTCGATGCGCTTGGCGTCAGGCTTGGCCAAGCCGAGCTCCCGGAGGAATTCCAGGGCGATGCCGCGGACGACGAATCGGCCGCTAGGCTTGTCGATGAGGCCGTCAAAGTAGGGCAGGCCGACCGCGGTGATGATGCCGCCGGCGAAGCCGGCGCGCTCGATGAGGAGGGTCTTCGCCCCGGAGCGAGCGGAGGCGAGGGCGGCCGCGGAGCCGGCACAGCCGCCTCCGCAGACCAGCACGTCAGTCTTGATGGTTTTCATGGTCAAAGTCCTTCGGGGCGCTTGGCCGTATTCTCGTAGAGGATGACGCCGCCGCGCTTGAGGATCTCGCGCTGGAGGGCAGGCACGTCGATCGCCCGGAGTTCGGTCTTGGCGGAGACGGCTTGGGCGGCGGCGATGCCGGAAGCTTCGCCGAGGGCCATGAAGACCGGTTCCATGCGGATGGTCTGGTAGCCGACGTGCGAGGCCGAGCAGGCCACGGGCACGAGCAGGCCGTCGACGGTCTTCGGCAGCAGGCTTCGATAGGGAATCTGGAAGGGTTCGTGTTCGACGTAGAAATAGCCCGGGCGCAGCAGCGGATAGGCAGGGTCGAAGCGGGTCACGGCATGGCTGTCGAAGGGGTATTCGGCAATGGCGATGCCGTCGGGTTTATGCGCGGGCAGGCCGGTCGTCTCAAGGAACTTGGCGTCGTTCTGGGTCACGGTGTGTTCGCCCCAGATGCGTCGGCCTTGGCGCACGTAGATATGGTGAGGGCGGCCACGGTTGTCGGTGAACTCGTCTTTAGGGAAGCCCCATTGCTGGGCGTCCTTGCGGATTGACTCAGGCACTTCGGCGTCGTTCTGCAGTAACCAGATCAGGCCTTCCTGGTAGTTCCAATAACGACGGAATATCCGGGCGCGTTCGGCGACGCCGGCTTCGGGCCAGCCGTAGTTCTCTTCCGCAAGGTCGAGGGACTCGCTGGGAACGCCGGTCTCATTGTTAGGGTGGTTGCTATTAATCTCGAAGTTGCCGCCCGGCATCGCGAAGAACTGCACCACCTGATTAAGTCGCGTGAGCTTACCGCTCCGCAAATCAACCAGCAGGAACTTATAGTCATCGCGGTTGAAGTCCGCGGGTTTTTCGACCGGCAGCCGGTTGGCAGGATTCTTGGTCAGGTGGAAGCGGAAGCAGAACGCCTGGATGCCGGCGTCGGCTTCGCCGGTCGAGCCGGGCAGGGGGTTGGTATCGCCGAAACGGATGTAGATCTTGCCCGCATGCTTTTCCTTGAAGTCGTCCCGGCTCTCGCGTCCCACGCGGTAATCGGTGCCGGCCAGGGCGGCGAGGTCGCCCTCGTAGGTGCCGTCGATGAAGGCTTGGGCCTCGATGTTGTTGCGACCTGAGGCGGATTCAAACGTCACCGAAGTCAGCTTCTGCTTCGGACCGAAGGCCTTGGGCGTGCCACCATCAAGGCGACGCCCTGGGGTGGCCGGGCCCTTCGGGGTAAGCGCTTCGACGACCCGGGCCCCTTCGATGAGCCGCACGTTCGGTTCGGCCGTCAGCAGTTGGCGGAAAACGCGTTCAGCGACCTTGGGCTGGAACATGTTGCCGTCCTTGCATAATCTCAGTTCCGGAGAGCCCGCTCCGTAGGTCTTCGTGTAATGCTCGACCACCAGACGCTTGAACTCGACGTAGATTCCGCCGACCGCGCCATGCTTGCGGATGTCGGTATTGGTCAGTCCGCCCGCCAGGATGCCGCCGACGTGACGGGATTCTTCGAGCAGGACCACCTTGGCTCCGGAGCGGGCGGCCGCGACGGCGGCGGCGACGCCGGAGGGGGTCGCGCCTACCACCACGACGTCCGCCTGCTCGGCCAAGGCGGTGAGGGCGAGAAAGCTGCAGATCAGCGTAGTAAGCTTACGCATAAATATCATCCCCAGTATTGGGCGGTCTTGCGTTTGAGGAAGTCGGCGCTGCGGCGGAGCTGGTCGATGCCGTCCACGCCGTCCTCGATGCTGATCCAGCCGTCGAAGCCGACGCGCTTGAGCTCGGTGAAGATGGCGTCGTAGTCGTTGAGGCCCTTGCCGATCTCGCCGTGGCGGAGGCGCTTGGCGTAGCCGGCGGCGCCGCCTTCTTCTTTCCGGAGATCCTCGAGCGTGCCTTCGATGAGATAACGGTCGGAGGCGTGCATGGTGACGACGCGGTGCGAG
>SYID01000015.1 GCA_005798925.1 Verrucomicrobiota bacterium | reverse complement strand
GCTCGCCCGCGTGCTCGCCGCGCGCCCGTCGCTCCTGCTGCTCGACGAGCCTTTGAGCAATCTCGACGCCGCCTCCCGCGCCGAAGTGCGCGAAGTCATCCGCGGGCTCGCGCGTTCCGCCGGGGTGACGGTGCTCTGCGTGCTCCACGACCAGAAGGACGCCTTCGCGATGGCCGACCGCCTGGCGATCATGCGCGCCGGCCGCGTGGTCCAGTCGGGCCGGCCCATCGACCTGTACCGCCGTCCGGCGGACAGCTGGATCGCGACTTTCCTCGGCGCGGCGAACCTCCTGCCCGCCAAGGTCGTCCAGGTCGGCGCGGGCGAGTTCGTGGCGACCACCGCCGCCGGCGAGGTCCGCGGCGCGTTGGCCACCCCGGAACGGGCGCCGGCCCCCGGCGACGCCCTCGTGGTGTGCGTCCGCCCCGAGTGCCTGAAGCTCGACCACATGGCGCCCGATGAGAACGCCTTCGCCGGCGCCATCACGGCCACGCTCTTCCAGGGCGACGTCTCGCTGCACGATTTCCGGACCAAGGACGGCGTGGTGCTCAAGGTCGCCGAGGCCAATCCGCGTCAGCGCGTCGGCTCCAAGGCCGTCGTGTACGCCTGGGCCGAGCCCGAAGACGTCGTCGGCCTCCGCGCCTGATCAGGCCTTCGCCCGCCGGAACTTCCCCGGTGTCCGCCCGTAACGCGCCTTGAAGGCCGCCTGCAGGTAGTGGCTGTGCGTGAAGCCCGTCTGTTCGGCGATCAGGTCGATGGTCAGGTCGGTGTCGCGGAGCAGCCGTTCGACCTCGCGGAAGCGCACGCGCAGGATCTCGTCCTTCGGCGTCCGCTTGAGCGCCGCCTTCATCCGTCGGTCGAGCGTGCTGCGCGAGGCGCCGAGTTCGCGGGCGAGCTCGTTCACGTCCAGGCCGCGCACGGCGCGTTCGCGGATGAGCGCCGTCGCGCGCGCGACGAGGCGGTCCCGTAGGACGCGCTCGCCCGAGGAGCCCCGCTCGACGATGCCTTTCGGCGCGACGAGGATCGGGCCGGGCCGCGCCTTCCCGCCGCGCATGAGCCGGTCGAGCAGCTCGGCGGCGGCGAAGCCCACCGCGTGCCCGTCGAAGCGCACGCTGGACAGGGGCGGGGTGGTGAAACTGCAGAGCGTCTCCTCGTTCTCGGCCCCGACGACGGCGACTTCTTCGGGCACCGCCACGCCCGCCGTCTGGCAGGCTTCGAGGAGGCGGACGCCGAGCTGGTCGGTCGAGGCGAAGATGCCGACCGGCTTGGGCAGCCGCGCGATCCACCGGATGAGGCGCGCCTGGCTCTGCTCCCAGTCGGGGACGCGCTCCGGGTGGTCCTCGGGCAGCTCCCGGCAGCGGTGTCCGTAGGAGCGGACGACCTTCTTGAAGTTCGCCACGCGCTCGACGAAGAACCGCTCGTTGCGCTGGCTGTAGGCCGCGAAGTGCCGGAAGCCCCGCTCGTAGAAATGCTCGGCCACCATGCGGCCGATGTCCTCGTTGTCGCAGCCCACGAACGGCCGGCCGCCGGCGAAGTGCGTGGAGCGGAGCTCGACGGCGGGGAGGCCCGTCGCCGCGACCAGCTCGGAGGTCTCCGCGCTGAAAGTGCGGGTGAGGATGCCGTCGCCGTCCCAGTCCTTCAGCCAGGTCGGCGGCGAGGAGTCCAAGGCGCGGAGTTCGAGGTAGGTCGACCATGGCCCGTGGGCCGCCACGTAGCCCCGCACGCCGCCGAGCAGTTCGCGGGTGTACGTGCGGGTGGTTTCGATGAGGAGGGCGACCCGCGGGACGCGGCGATGGGCGGGGGCGGGCATGGCTATGACCAAAAACCTTACTTTTGGTGCATCATACCTGTAATGACTTCCCGGGCAAGAAAGGATATAGTCCTGACATCCCCATGAAACTCCGTCTCCTCACCGTCGGCCTGCTCGGCCTGTGCTCGCTCGCCGCCGCCGCCGGCCTCATCGACAACAAGAACCAGGCCTCGATCTCGTCGGGCGCCGACAAGCCCGAGAACGCGAAGAAGCCGAAGGTGCTCGTCGTCATCGGCGACGCCACCGAGCTGCTCGACACGATGTATCCGGTGTACCGCCTCCAGGAGGCCGGCTTCCAGCCCGTCTTCGCGACGCCCGAGAAGCGCGTCTACCAGACCGTGCTCCACGAGGTGAAGCCGGGCTGGACGATCACCAAGGAGTGGGAGGGCTACACGATCAACGCCGACATCGCCTTCAAGGACATCAAGCCCGAGGAATACGTCGGCATCTTCTTCAGCGGCGGCCGCGCTCCGGAGTACATCCGCGAGGACGAAGCCCTGCTCGCCGCCACCCGCTGGTTCTGGGAGAACAAGAAGCCGATGATGAGCGTCTGCCACGGCGTCGAGATCCCCGCCCGCGCCGGCATCGTGAAGGGCCTGCGCATGGCCACCGTGCCGAAGTGCAAGTTCGACCTCGAAGTCTGCGGCGGCGTGTTCGTCAACGCCCCCGTCGTCATCGACCGCAACATGGTCAGCGGCCGCACCTTCCATGACAACGGCGCCTTCGTCGGCCCGTGGATCAAGATGCTCGAGGCCGAAGTCGCCAAGAAGTAAGCCCATGCTTTCCCGTCGCGATTTCCTCCGTGCCGCCGGCCTCGCCGCCGCCGCCGCGGCCGCCGCGCCCGCCTTGCGGGCCCAGGCCGCCGAGCCTTTCCGCCTGCGTTACGTATTATCGTCCGCGATGTACGGCTACGCCCCGCTCGCCGAGGTGCTGCCCGAGGTCGCCAAGACCGGCAGCGAGTCGATCGATATCTGGTGCAAGGTGCACGGCGACCAGCGCGAGCAGGCCGCCGCGCTGGGCGACGAGGCCTTCGCGGCGCTGCTGAAGAAGCATGGCGTCAAGGTCGGCGTGAGCACGCGTTACCCGCTCGGTCCGTTCAAGCTCCAGGACGAGATGGCCTGGGTGAAGCAGCATGGCGGCACGACGGTCGTCTGCGGCAGCACCGGACCGAAGAACCCTTCCGGCGCGGCCGCCAAGGCGGCCATCGCCAAGTTCCTCGAGGAGATGAAGCCCCACGCCGCCAAGGCCGAGGAGCTGGGCGTACGCATCGCGATCGAGAACCATGCGAATCAGGCGCTGCACCATCCCGATTCGCTCCGCGCCTTCGCCGAACTGAACCAGTCTCCCGCGCTCGGCGTGGCCTTCGCGCCGCACCACCTGCATGAGTGGGCGGACCAGATCCCGGCGCTCCTGCGCGACCTCGGCGCGAAGAACCTGCCGTTCATGTATTTCCAGGAACATTCCGAGGGCATCTCCAAGAAGGCCTCGAAGGAAGAGGAGCTCCGCCAGATGGCCGGCCGCGGCAAGCTCGACTACCGCCCGATCGTGAAGGCCCTGCGCGACATCCGTTTCCACGGCCAGGTCGAACTCTTCATGCACCCCACGCCCCGTGGCATCCCCGTGATGCCGACCACCGCCGAGGTCACCGCGCTCATCAACGAGTCGCGCGCCTACGTCGAGAAGTGCGTCCGCGAGACGGCATGATCTTCCGGGCCGCCATCCTCTTGGTCGGCGCCGCGCTGGGCGCCGAACCGCTGGTCGTGGGCTTCGATCGCTTCCACGCCGCGACGCCGACGGCCGAAGGCGGGCGTCTCCTTTACAACGAGCTCGGATGCGTGAACTGCCACGGCGGCGCGACCGGCCTGCCCGCCATGCGCGGCCCCGTGCTCGCCACGGTCACCCAGCGCGTCCGCTCGGACTGGCTGCGCAAGTTCATCGCCGATCCGGCCTCGGTCCATCCTGGCACCGTCATGCCGCAGGTCCTCGCGAAGGCGGATGAAAAGACCCTTGTCGCGATCGAACATTACCTCGCCTCTTTGAAGCCGCCGGCCGCTTCCAAGGGCCCGGCGAAGATCCTGCACGTGAACGGCGCCCGGGGCGGCGAGCTCTTCAATACGCTGGGCTGCGTCGCGTGCCATGCGCCGGGCAAGGGCTTCGTCCCGCCCGACGGCCTGCCCAAGGATTCGGAATTCACGCACCGCAGCGTGGCCTTCGGCGACCTTAAGGCCAAGCATAGCCTCGACAGCCTCGCGGGCTTCATCGCCGACCCGCTCAAGGTGCGGACCGACGGCCGCATGCCGAAGACCACGATGGTGCGGCAGGACGCCGTCGACATCGCCGGCTACCTGCTCGAATTCCAGGGCAGCGATGGTCGCACCGATGTCCCTGTCGTGACCGTCGTCGCCGACAAGGCTCTCGCGGTCGCCGGCCGCAAGGCCGTCATCGCCGCCCAATGCGCCGCTTGCCATGACCTGCCCAAGGACGCCGCGGCCAAGCCCGTGGCGCTGAACAAGGCGGAAGGCGGCTGTCTGGACGCCGGTCACGCCAAGGGCCCGCGCTACGCGCTTTCCGAAGCCCAGCGCGCTTCGTTGAAGCTCTTCCTCGCCAAGAAGGACGAAGTCGCCTCAGCCAAGCTGGCCGCCGACCTCACTTTGCACGCGCTCAACTGCGTCGCCTGCCATGAGCGCGATGGACTCGGCGGCCCCGACGCCGGTCGAAAGCCCTATTTCCAGGGAGACCATAACCTCGGCGATACCGGTCGCTATCCGCCGCCCCTCACCGGCGTCGGCGGCAAGCTCCGTCCGGAGTGGCTCGCCAACGTGCTCACCGAGCGTCCGGCCGCCAAGGGCGCCGACCTGTTCACCACGCACTACAGCGGCGAACCCTATCGCATCCGGCCTTACCTGAAGACCAAGATGCCGCATTACGGACCGGCTGTCGCGGACCTCGCCAAGCTGCTGGGCGTCGCCGACGCGCGCGCTTCTTTGAAGTTCGAAGGCGGAGACGACACCGCTGGGCGTAAGCTGCTGGGCACGCAGGGCGGGGCGGGCTGCATCACCTGCCATCGCTGGGGCGATCGTCCGTCGCTCGGCATCCAAGGGCCCGACATCAGCAACCTCGCCGCCCGCCTGCAGGAAAGCTGGCTGCGCGAATACCTCATCAACCCCGCCGGCTATCGTCCCGGCACCCTGATGCCCTCGTTCTGGCCGGGCGGAAAATCCTTCAACTCCACGATCCTCGGCGGCGACACCGACAAGCAGATCGCCGCGATCTACAAGTTCGCCGAGAGCGCCAACGGCGAACCCGAGGGCTTCCCGCAG
>SYID01000135.1 GCA_005798925.1 Verrucomicrobiota bacterium | reverse complement strand
CTCGGCGTCGACCTGCCCCTCGAGGACGCCATCGAAGCCGGCGCCGGCAACCCCCTGTCGCAGCCGATCGCGCGCACGCAGGTCAACGGCAAGACCATCGGTAACCGCATCGCCATCCACCCGATGGCAGGCTGGGACGGCACGACCACCGGCGGTATCTCCGAGGAGATGAAGCGACGGTGGCAGCGCTTCGGCGCGAGCGGCGCCAAGCTCATCTGCGGCGCCGAGGCCATGGCCGTGCGCGCGGACGGCCGGGCGAACATGAACCAGTTGATCCTCAACGAGGAGAACCGCGCCGGCATCGCCGAGCTCGTCGGCATCCTCAAGGCCGAACACCTGGCCCGCTGGGGTTCGGTCGATGACCTCGTCATCGGCTTCCAGCTCACGCATTCCGGACGCTTCTGCCGGCCGCATGACAAGAAACGCTGGGAATCCCGCGTGGCCTACCGCCACCCGATCCTCGACAAGAAATTCAACGTCACCTCCGACGACCAGGTGCTGACCGA
This sequence comes from Verrucomicrobiota bacterium, assembly GCA_005798925.1. Taxonomy (GTDB): domain Bacteria; phylum Verrucomicrobiota; class Verrucomicrobiia; order Opitutales; family UBA953; genus UBA953. The sequence continues at coordinate 7,893 of SYID01000135.1, read as the reverse complement.
CGCCGACGTCGAGGAGCTGATCCGCTGCTACGTCCGGGCCGCCCGCGTGGCCCGCGACTGCGGCGCCGACTTCGTGGACATCAAACACTGCCACGGCTACCTGTTGCACGAGTTCCTCGGCGCCCACACGCGGCCGGGCAAGTTCGGCGGTTCTTTCGAGAACCGCACCCGCATCCTGCGCGACATCATCGCGGGCATCCGCGCGGACGGCAACGCGATCGACATCGGCGTGCGTCTGAGCCTGTTCGACATGGTGCCCTTCCGGCCCGACCCCGCGCTGAGCCAGCCCGGCAAGCTGGGCCCGGGCATCCCCGAGGACTTCTCGGCCTGCCTGCCTTACCGCTACGCCTTCGGCGTCAACCAGGCCAAGCCCACCGAGATCGACCTCACCGAGACCTTCGCCTTCGTGCGGCTGCTGGGCGAACTCGGCGTCAAGATCCTCAACACGACGGCCGGCTCGCCTTACTACAACCCGCATCTCCAACGCCCGGCCGCCTATCCGCCCAGCGACGGCTACCAGCCGGCGCACGACCCGCTGATCGACGTCGCCCGCCAGGTGCGCGTCGTGCGCGAAGTCCGCGCCCAGGCCCCGGCCGGCATGATCGTGGTCAGCTCCGGCCTCAGTTACGTGCAGGAATACCTGCCGCACCTCGCGCAGCACATCCTGCGGACCGGCGGCAGCGACGCCATCGGCGTGGGCCGAGCGGTCCTCAGCTACCCGGCCATGCTGGCCGACGCCGCGCGGACCGGCGCCCTCGAGACGAAGTTCATCTGCCGCACCTTCAGCGATTGCACGACCGCGCCCCGCAACGGACTCATCTCCGGCTGCTACCCGCTCGACAAGTATTACACCGCCAAGCCCGAGTTCCAGCAGCTGAAGGACATCAAGAAAAGCGTCGGCGCCTGAGCACGCCTCAGGGCTTCTCGAAGATCAGCAGGTGCTGCCACGGCAGGTCCGGCTTGTTCGTCACGAACCGGAAGCCGCACGCCTCGAATTCCTTGCGGGCCTGCGCTTCGGTCATCTTGTGGTGCGGCTTGATCGGCACGTTCTCGTCCTCGGCCCGGAACTCCAGCAGATAGATCCGCCCCTTCGGCCTCAGCGCGGCGCGCAAGGACGCGAGCATCTCCGCCGGGTGATCGAACTCGTGGTAAGCGTCGACCATCAGGGCCGCGTCGAGCGAGGACGGCGCCAGCCTCACGTCATCGACCGCCCCGAGGTGGGGTTGCACGTTCTTCACGCCGAGCTTCGCGGCTTCGGCCTTCAGGAAGGCGAGCATCTCCGGCTGGATGTCGACCGCGACGACCTTCCCTTCCGGCAGCAGGCGGGCGATGCGGAACGAGTAATAGCCCGAGCCCGCGCCGATGTCGGCCAGGACCGCGTCGGGAGCGAGCCCGAGCAAGGCGATGGCCTTGGAAGGCGCCTCCTCCTTCTCCCGTTCGGTGCGCTCGAGCCAGCCGATGCCCGGATGACCCATGACATGGGAGATCTCTCGGCCCATGAAAGTCTTGCCGATACCGTCAGCTGAAGGCGGGCAGCGGCCGTAGGTGGCGACCGGCGCCGGCGCCGGAGCGGACGCCGTGACCGGTGCCGGCCGCGTCCAGAAGAAGAGGGCCAGCGCGCCGGACAAAAGGACGACGGAGGAGGCGACGGGATGACGCTTGAGCATGCCTCGAAGCTGGCCTCCGTCCCGACGGGAGCAAGGCCTGTCGTTACGAACGGATACGCTCATTAACGCCGGCAAGGCGCGCGACATGACGGGTTGCCGTAGGAAATCTTATGGATAAAAATAATCGAGCTACCCCGCCCCGCCGGAATGAAAAAAACCGAACGAAGTCCGGGCTTCAGCCTCATCCTTTCCCTCACGGTGATGACGGGCGTGGTGCTGCTGCTCGTCAGTCTTTCCGCGTTCATCACGATCGAATCCCGGGCGGCCATGAACGGACACCTCGCGGTGCGCGCCCGGCTCAACGCGGTCGTCTCGATGCGTCTCGCGCTCGCGCACCTGCAGCAGGAAGCCGGCGCCGACCGACGCGCCACCGCGCGGGCCGACATCACGCAAACGGGCGCGCCGACGTCCTCGCTGAGCAATCCGATGTGGACCGGCGTCTGGCGCACCGACAAGCCGGACCTCCCGCCGGCCTGGCTCGTCTCCGGCCGCGGCGATCGGCCCGCCGGAGCTCAGATGGTCTCCCTTTCCCAGACCGGCGACAAGGCGGATTACCCGGAGGAGTACTGGGCCCCGTGGCAGACGCCGGCTGCGATCCCGCCCGCCGGCCTGGTCCAGCTCGTCGGCCGGGGAAGCGCCACGCCCGCCGACGAGACCAAGCCCAGCGGCTTGGTGACGCTGCCGAAGGTCAGCCTGCCGGACGATGACGGGTTCGGCTCGTACGCCTACTGGGTCGGCGACGAAGGCATCAAGGCGCGCGTCAACCTCGCCGACAAGCGTTCCGTCTCCGCCTCCTCGGCGGAACGGATCCTGGCCTTGCGAAGCCCCGTGAACGCGGGCCTTACCGGACTGCCCGGACTCGACGGGCTCACCCGACCCGAACAACTGGAGCTGCTTGACTCGACCCGGCAGCTCCCTCTGCTCGGCGGCTTCGCGTCGGAGACGCTCGTGGCGCCTCAGAAAAACCTGTTCCATGACATCAGCCTGGTCTCGGCGGGAGTGCTGGCCGACTCCTTCCACGGGGGCCTGAGAAGGGATCTCTCGCGGGCTTTCGAACTTTCGGACGATGAGTTCGCCGACACGGAATTCGGCGAAGGACGTAACCGCGCCGGCACCGTCACGCCGGACGGGGCCGCCGGCACGCACACGGAGAACGGCTTTGCCGGCCGCACCGCCCCGAAAGGAGGCGCGGACGATCCGATGATGATGCAGATCGTGACAGGGAAGAACAGCGGCAACCAGGGAGTCGGCAACGGGAACAGCGCGGCCGCCTCCGCGGAAGCGGCCCCGATCTTCAGCCGCACCGTCCCCGACGCGCTCGTGTCGCCCGGCCATGTGCCCAGTCCGCCTCAGGTCCGCGGACCTGCTTGGTGGGCCTTACGGGACTACCATCGGCTCTACCAGCAGCTCGGATGGAGCGCCGGCGCCGGAAGCGGACGCGCGACCACCCTGCCCGAACTCCGCGCCCGCACGTTCTGGCCGAACGCCGCCGTCTCGCGCCCGAGCGGCAACCCCGAGGACAACGGCCTGCCCAATAACAGCATCCGTAATCGCGCCTACAGCTATTCGGACATCTTCGACGGGAACCTGCCGGCGACCTTGAACCCCAACGCGGCGGACGTGCTCAACGGCGACAAAGGACGCCTGGTCACCCGGCCGCTGCATGTCGCGGCGACGCCCTACATCCATCGCGTCTCGCTGGTCTTCAGCCTGACCAAGACCGTGGAAACCAAGCCTTCGCCGAAGAACTCCGTCTTCCTGAACGTGACGCCCGTCGTCGTCGTGCACAACCCCTACAACGTGAGGATGAGATGGGAGCCGACCAGCACCAGCGACGCCAACCAGGCCGCCTACCCGGCGACCGTGTGCCTTTCCAACATCGAAGGCTGGAATCTCGTGCTTCGGCAGGAAGGCGGATCCGGATACTACGCGAATTCCTTGTTCAGGTTCTTCGGAGCGAAGGGACGCTCACCCAAGAGCGATGACACCTTCCGGATCTACCTACGAAGAGACGCCGACAACGCGGGCATCCTCCTGGAGCCGGGCGAACTGAGGGTCTTCTCCCCCGCCCCCGTCGCCGCGAATCTGCCGAGCATCACCGAATGGTCGCAGATTTCGACGTGCACCAATCAGTTCACGCCGGGAAGAGCGCTGGAGATAGCCGAGATCATCAATTCGGACGACGGAGCCAAAAACGCGGTCAACCTGACGACGGCCTTCCTCGCCGAGATCGCGCCTGGCGCTTCCGGCCTTGAACCAGGGACTTTTCTCCGGATGCGGCACGCCCTCGATTGCTGGCCGGGCGACGGTCTCTTGCTGAGCAAGGACGGGACCCGGCCGCTCGACGCCCAACCTTGGTCCTTCTTCCTCAACAGCAGCGAGCACACCGAACTGGTCCTGACGCAAACCGTCGTGGCCCCGGCCGGCCGGCGCTTCGCGAACATCGAAGCGATCCCTGACAGGCCAGGCAGCGGCAAGAGCGCGACCAACCAGCCGACCCCTTTCGCCGTGGTGGACATCACCGCCAAGACCGCGGACACGTCACGCGACCCCTTCCCCCTTTTCACCCATTCGAATCCGCTGGCGGCCAGCCTGCGCGCGAGCGGCGCGGGCCGGACCGCGGCCAGCGCCGGCAACGGGGTCGACGGCTCGCCCGCGAGCTACCAGCTGAGGACACGAAACTGCCTGGCCTGGGGCGACGTCATCGCGCAACCGGACGGCCTGACGGCTTACGGCGGCTATTCGGCCTCCGGGGCCGATGACGGGCGGCGCGTCATCGTGACCGAGATCCCTCTGGCGCAGCCTGTTTCGCTCGCCCAATACGCGCACGCCAACTTCGGCGTGCGCGACCAACAGCCGCTGCTGGCCGTCGGCAACAGTTTCGCCAGCCCGAACCTGCCCGCCCGGGAGGCCGTCCACACGCTCGACAACGGCCGGAACTGGACGGAGTTCGACCAGAGCTATCTGCTCAACGCCGCCCTGTGGGACGGCTTCTTCCTCTCGAGCCTGGCGCCTTGGATGAAGACCCAAGGCGTCGCGGCGACCTTGCCCGCGCACCCCGGTTATCAGGCGAAAGAATCGCCCGACACGACGCCGCCCGCCAACGCGACCAACACCATCGCGCAGGTCATCGACGCCGTCGTCACCCTGGGGTCGCCCCTCGACAACCCGCGGCTCACGGTCGACAGGTCGGGAACCACGGGCGACGCCGTCAGGAACGCCTTGAACGATTATCGCCGATCGGCCGCCGTGCTGCTCAACCAAGGCGCCTTCAACGTCAACTCGACCTCCGTCGACGCCTGGACGGCGTTCCTGGGCGGCGCCAAGCTCCATGCCTTGCAGGGACTTTCGGCCGAAGCCCCGGGAAAGAAGGACAACGCACGTTTCATCCGCGCCGTGACCAGGCTGGACGCCGTCATCGCGACCGGCAACGCCAAGGATGGGAGCAACTGGGAGGGCGTCGCCAACCTCAGCGACTCCCAGATAGGCAAATTGGCCAAGGCCATCGTCGCCGAAAACAAGGCGCGTTTCGCCCTCCGCGCAAGAGGCGAGCGCGAACTCCGGAAGACACCGGGGGAACGCCTGTTCCGCGGACAGGCAAAATCCGCCACGCCCTACCTTGGGCTGGCGGAGTTCATCAACCGGTTCCTCTGTTCCGAGAGCTGGGCCAACCGCTGCGGCGCCCTGCAGGCCGCGATTTTCCGGGCCGACGCCGAGGAGGGCGCCAAGCTGAGCGACCGTCTTTCTTACGGCTTGGCGGACATGAAGGTGGACCAAAGCAGCCTGGCCGGCGGCCTGCCCGGACAGTTCCCTCACCCTGCGAACATCGAAGCCGGCGCCGGCGGCGGACGGGTCCACACCGCCCTCGCCGCTCCTGGCAACCTGCTCCAGTCCGACCTGCTGCAGACGCTCGGCCCGGCCCTGGCCACGCGTTCGGACACCTTCACCCTCCGTTGCTTCGGGGAAGCCACGTCGCCTTCCGGAGAAACCGCGGGCGCATGGATGGAAGTCGTCGTCCAACGCACCCCCGAGTTCATCGACCGCTCGAACCCCGCGGAGACCGGCAGCGCGGCCCCCAAGCCCCTGGGCGTCGGCGTTCCCACGGATGAGGATCCGACCGTCAGCCGTACCCTGACACCGATCAACCACGCGCTCGGCCGACGCTTCAAGGTGATCTCGACGCGCTGGCTGAAAAACGACGAGGTCTGACCGGAGCAGGCCACGCGCAGCGTCCGGCCGGGCAATCCCCGCCGAAGCCGTCGCCGCGACGGGCGGCGACCGGCACCTAGGTCGCGGAGACGGACCAGCTCAGCCCCCGTAGCGCCAGTCAAGGATCTCGGCTTGGGGCGTGCGCCTTCCCTGCCAGCGGTTCCACTGCAACCGGACGGCCAGTTCGACGGGCTTGCCGGGCTCGGGCATGCGGTCCGCCATGCGCCAGGCCACGAAGTTGAGCCGCCTTCCCCCGGGCAGGAGGAACTGGTGCCGGAAGTTGCCTTCACCGAAAGGCGAGGCGGGCCGGTCGAAGACGAATGATTTGAAACCGAAGACCGGCTCGGGGTTGCCCTCGCCGAACGGCTGCAGCAGGTCGAGGTCGTCGAGCAGCTGATCGGTGACCTCCGCCGGCCTGATCCAATGGGCGATGTCGATGTCCCGGCCGTCCGCCTGCGCCACGCCCGCGACACGCTGCGCCTCGACCGCGGCGGCGAAACGGGCGCGGAAGGCCTCGACGTCGGCCAGGTCCAACGACACGCCCACCGCCATCGGGTGGCCGCCGTAAGTCTTGAGCAGGTCGGCGCACGCCGCAAGGGCTTCGACGAGGTTCGTTCCGGGGACGCTTCGGCCGGAGCCTTTCGCGACCTCCCCCTCCCGGCCCAGGACGATGACCGGACGGTCGAGGGCGCGGCAGATCTTGCCGGCGGCGATGCCGACGACGCCCGGATGCCAGTCGCCATGGACGACATAACCGCCGAGCTCGCCCATGGCTTTGGCCTGGGCCATGGCTTCTTCGGTGACCTTCTTGTCGATCTCCTGCCGCTCGCGGTTGATGGCGTCGAGCTGCGCCGCGTCCCGGAGGCATGCGTCCGGTTCGTCGGCGAGGAGCAGGCGCAGCGGCAGGGAGGCGTCGGCCAGGCGGCCGCTCGCGTTGATGCGCGGGCCGAGGCGGTAAGAGACGTCGACCGACGTGAGGACGCCGCCGGGCTCCATGCCGCTGACGGCGATCAGGGCGCGCAGGCCTTGGCGACGGGCCTCGCCGAGGGCCTTCAGTCCGTGGGCGGCCAGGATGCGGTTCTCCGCGCGCAGCGGCACGAGGTCCGCGATCGTCCCCAGGGCCGCGAGGTCGAGGTAGTCCTTGACCGCGATGGTCGTGCCCCGCTCGTCGCCCGCCAGGCGGAGCACCTTGAGCACGCCATGCACGAGCTTGAAGACCAGGCCGGCCGTGCAGAGGGCCTGCCAAGGCGCGTCGGGCGCGTCATGGACGCGCGGGTTGACGAGCAGGCAGGCCACGCGGGAATCCTTGGCCACGTGATGATCGACGACGATGACGTCGACGCCTTCGGCGCGGAGGCGCTCGACCTCGGGATGGGAGTTGGTGCCGCAGTCCAGCGCCACGAAGAGCTGCGGCTTCGCCCCGGCGAGCACGCGCTCGAGCGCGGCCATGGAGAGGCCGTAGCCTTCCTCGAGGCGGCGCGGGACGAAGTATTCCGGGCGCAGGCCGAGGCGGCGGAGGAAGTGGACGAGCATCGCGGTGCTCGAGACCCCGTCGACGTCGTAGTCGCCGAGGATGGCGATGCGTTCGCCCTTGGCGGCGGCGGCGACGAGACGCTCGGCGGCCTCGCGCAGGCCGCCGACCGCGAACGGGTCGGAGACGTGGGCGAGCTGCGGGCGGAGATGACGCTCCGCCTCGGCCTCGTCCGCGAAGGAACGGGCGAGGACGGCGGCCAGGGGTTCGCTAACCCCCAGCGAAACCGCGATCCGACGGGTGAGCCCGGCGTCCGCGGCCCGGTGAGACCAGGCGGCCATAGGAGCGGGGCGCCTTAGGCGTCCTTGTCGGAGCCCGCCTCCCAGGAGTAGGTGCGCGGGAGTTCCGCGGCGTCTACGCCCTTGCGATCGCCCTTGTGCCACCAGTAGAAGACGGGGCTCGCGATGAAGATCGAGGAGATGGTTCCGGTCAGCTCGCCGTAGATGAAGATCTCGCAGTAGAGCCGGACGTCGCCGGCGCCGAAGG
>SYID01000134.1 GCA_005798925.1 Verrucomicrobiota bacterium | reverse complement strand
GACGCACTTCAGGTGGCGGGTGGAAGCCCCAGGTGGCTGGTGGCGGGAAAGGAAGGGATGCGATGACATCGCATCCGTCGGGTTTAAGGGCGGACGCGATGTCATCGCGTCCCTACCCCAAGACACGGCTGACCGGGCCGGTCAGCCCTACCTAATGCAACTAGGTCAGCACGCAGTGCTGACCCTACCCAGGTCCCTCCCCGTGTCCCCTTGCCCACGTGCCCACTTGCCCCCTAACTAGGGGAATGCTCCGTTCCCTCCTCGCTCTCCTCCTCGCCTCCACGCTGGCCGTCGCCGCGGATCGTCCGGCGGTCGACCACGCCGCCTACACGGCCGCGCTGAAGGATTTCCGCAAGGGCGCCGCCAAGTCCATCGACGCGTTGAAGAAGTCCGACGCGTCCGTCTCCGTCCGCCTCGCCGCCGTGGATGACGTCCGTGAGCGCTTGGTCGATGAGCCGAACTCACCGTTGGCCGGCCAGGTCGCCGACTTGCTCGGCTCGACCGAGGTCGAGATCGCCAAACTCCTCCTCTCCGCGCTCGCCGAAGCGAAGGCGTCTGGCGCCACATCGCAGGTCGCCGCGCTGGCCGCCAAGGCGGATTCGCCCCTGCGCGTGCCGGCCGCGCTCGCCCTGGCCGAGGTCGGCGGGGCGAAGGCCGTCCCGGTGCTCGCCTCGCTCGCGAAGGATGCTTCGCTGGCCGACAATATCCAGGATGCCCTGCTCAAGGTCGCCGGTCCCGGCGTCACCGACGCGTTCGTCGCCGGCATCACCGACGCCAAGGCCGACGTCGCCGCGCGCAACGCGCTCATCAAGGCCGCGGTCGGCCGCAATCTCCGCTCCATCGCCGGCGCCTTGTGCGTCGCGATCAAGGAAGAGGCCATGCGTCTCGAATGCCAGAAGGCTTTGCTCAAGCTCGCCCAGCCGTCGGACCTCGCCGCCCTGCGCGACGCCGAGCAAGCCGTGACGAACGAGACGACCAAGGGTGCGCTCGGCCGCCTGATCAAGAAACTCGAAGCGGCGAAGTGAGCGTGATGTCTCACGAGAGTATGGAGTATCGAGTATAGAGTATCGGGGGAGTGATGCTTTGGTAGGGCTGACCGGCCCGGTCAGCCACGGTTGAGCGGGCCGCTCAACCCTACCTGGATTCCGAAGCCGATACCCGACGGCCGAGACCTGGGACCCGAGAATGCTTTCATGCCCCCAGCATTCCATCCGGTTCCCCCATGGTGCTCCCTTTGAGTCCTGCCTCTCCCGATACTCGATACTCCAGACTCTATACTCTCGTTATACTCTATTTACGGAGCACCCACCGCACGCCGCCGTCGAGGTGCTTGATGAAGTCCGGTTCCGAGAACGATTCCTTGGTGTGGCCGAGCGCGGTGTAGAACATGCGGCCCTTGCCGACTTCCTTGCACCAGGTCATCGGGTGATGGTCACCCATCTCCTTGCCCTTCTGCGGGGCGTAGGACTTCTCGTCGATCTCGAGGAGCACGACGTTGTCCTGGGCGAGATTGCGGAAGGAGTACCACTCGTCCTTGCGCTTCCATTCGGCGCCGAGGTGGGCGTTGGCGGGGTGGTCCTTGACGGTCGGGCGCAGGATCGCGACCTGCTGGGCGGGGTGACCGTTGAAGAGGCCGCCGACCATGTTCGCGAACCACGGCCAGTATTTTTCGGCCGGGCCGGCGTCGGACGCCGCATGCACGCCGACGAACGCGCCGCCGTTCTCCATCCAGGCCTGGAAAGCCGCGCGACGGGCTTCGGCCACCTTGGCGTTCGCGGCCTTGGCTTCCTTGGAGGCATCCTTCGGGAGGACGTCGCCCATGATGTCACCCGTCGTGCTCATGAACGCCACCACGCGGACCTTCGCGAGGTTCTCGGCGGTGAAGACCGCGGCGTCTTCGGTGATCTCGACCTCGAGGCCTTGGGCCTTGAACTGCTGGGCGAGCAGGGCGTTGCCGAGCGGGATCGAATCCTTGTGACGGAACCCGGCGGTCTTCGAGAAGACCAGGGCGCGGTTAGGCTCGGCGGCGAAAGCGGCCACCGAGGCGAAGAGCAGGGCGAGGAGGGTGCGGATCATTCCCCTAGTTAGGGGGCAAGTGGGCACGTGGGCAAGGGGACACGGGGAGGGACCTGGGTAGGGTCAGCACTGCGTGCTGACCTAGTTGCATCGGGTAGGGCTGACCGGCCCGGTCAGCCGTGTCTTGGGGTAGGGACGCGATGACATCGCGTCCGCCCTTAAACCCGACGGATGCGATGTCATCGCATCCCTACCTCTCCCGCCACCTGCCACCTGGGGCTGCCACCCGCCACCTGAAACGAGTCATCCGCTCAAAGGGAGACCGGAAACCGGAAGGTATGCATCGGTCATGTACACCCTCGCCAACCATCCGGTTTCCCCATGGTGCCCCCTTTGAGTCCTGCCTCTCCCTATACTCGATACTCCAAACTCCATACTCTCATATTTCCACTTTTGCACAGGCGGTCGCGACACCGTCGCGCCCCTACCTGTCCCTCCCTGGCCAACCGGCCAACTGGTCAACGAGTCAACTCGTGCTTCCCGCACCATTTTCCTTTCCCGCCTTCATCCCTCCGCCACACTCGGCCCATGTCCGAAATCCTCCTGACCCTCCGCGAAAGCAAGACCTCCCCGGTCGGTTCGCGCTTCCAGGCCATCTGTGCCCTGGGTGATATCGCCACCAAGACCGCCAAGACCGGTTCGACCTATTACGAGGCCGTCATCGCGGACGCCACGGACGACATCAAGATCCGCGTCTTCGGCGATTCGCCCGTCAAGCCCGTGCTCGTCACCCTCAAGTCCGGCGCGGTCGTCCGCGTGGGCGGCGTCGTCGGGGATTTCAACGGCCGCCCCGACCTGAAGGTCGATGCCCTCGCCCCGGTCACCGATGCCGAGCGTTCCGACCCCGCCATCATGGGTCGGCTCACGCCGGTCTCGCAGCACGATCCCGTGAAGATGAAGGCCGAGCTGCTCGGCATCGTCGGCCGCATCCCGCACGCCGGCCTGCGTGCGACGGTCGAATCGGCCCTCGAAGAGCATGGCGAGCGTTTCTACGAAGCCGTCGCCGCGCTCGGCATGCATCACGCTTACCGCCACGGCCTGCTCGAGCATACCCTGCGCATGGCCAAGTGCGCCGAGGCCCTCCTCCCGCTCTATCCGAAGGTCGATCACTCCCTGTCGGTCGCCGGCATCGTGCTGCACGACATGGGCAAGGTGCAGGAGTATTCGCGTCTCGAGCCCGGCATGGCCAAGGCCGGTTTCACCCGCGCCGGCAACCTGCACGGCCACCTCGTCCTCGGCGCCTTCATCGTGCGCGCCCACGGCACCAAGGTCGGCCTCGAAGCCTCGCTCATGGAGCGCCTCGAGCACATCCTGCTCTCGCATCACACCATGCGCGAATATGGCGCCTGCGCCACGCCGTCCACGCCGGAAGCCGTGTTCGTGGCCCGCATCGACGACCTGGACGCCAAGCTTTCCGCCGTGGAGGAAGAACTGCGGAAAGCCCCGCCGGGAGCGGAGTTCATGCCTCTCCGCGCGATCGACGGCCAGCTGCTGATCACCCCGCCCAAGACCGGAGCCTGACCGCGTGCGCCTCGCAGAGCTGGATTTCGAACTCCCGCCCGAACGCATCGCCGCCACGCCCGCCGCGCGGCGCGACGCCTCGCGCCTGCTCGTCGTGCGCCGCGCCACGCGCACGATCGAGCATCGGCGTTTCAGCGACCTGCCGGAGCTGCTGCCGCCCGGCACCGTGCTCATCCGCAATAACGTTTCCGTGCTGAAGGCACGCCTCTTCGGCGTCCGTCCCACCGGCGGCAAGGTCGAGTGCCTGCTGCTCCGCCCCACGTTGGATCCGCTCGAATGGTGGTGCATGTTGCGCCCAGGCAAGCGTGCCGGCGACGCCGCCGGCTTCCTCGTCGACGGACGACGCGCCGTCGCCGTCGAAAACGCGCACGGAGAATACCGCGTGCGTTTCGACCTGCCGCCCGGCGAGAGCTTGCAGGACTTCGCGGAGCGGCTCGGCGAGATTCCGCTGCCGCCTTACATCGTCGAAGCGCGCCAGGAGCGCGGGCTCGCGCCGACGGACGACGCCGAGCGTTACCAGACCGTCTACGCCGACCCCAAGGCCGCGCGCGCCGCGGCCGCGCCCACGGCCGGGCTGCACTTCACGCCGGAGCTCCTCGAGACCCTCCGCAAGCGCG
>SYID01000133.1 GCA_005798925.1 Verrucomicrobiota bacterium | reverse complement strand
TCCAAGCTTGGAAGGCCGCACGACGGGCTTCGGCGACCTTGGCGTTAGCGGCCTTGGCTTCCTTGGAAGCATCCTTCGCGAGGACGTCGCCCATCACGTCGCCCGTCGTGCTCATGAACGCCACCACGCGATATTTCGCGAGGTTCTCGGCGGTGAAGACGGCGGCGTCTTCGGTGATGTCGGCCTCGAGGCCTTGGGCCTTGAACTGCTGGGCCAGCAGGGCGTTACCGAGCGGGATCGAATCCTTGTGACGGAAGCCGGCGGTCTTCGAGAAGACCAGGGCGCGGTTAGGCTCTGCGGCGAGGGCGGCCACCGAGGCGAGAAGCAGGGCGAGGAAGGAGCGGATCATTCCCCTAGTTAGGGGGCAAGTGGGCACGTGGGCAAGGGGACACGGGGAGGGACCTGGGTAGGGCTGACCGACCCGGTCAGCCGTGTCTTGGGGTAGGGACGCGATGACATCGCGTCCGCCCTTAAACCCGACGGATGCGATGTCATCGCATCCCTTCCTTTCCCGCCACCAGCCACCTGGGGCTGCCACCCGCCACCTGAAGTGCGTCTTTTCCATTCAGCCCTCCATGCAGTCCTCAACGCAGCCCTCTACTCAGTCCTCTCTTTCATCCCTGCTTTCCCTGCTTTCCTCGGAACGCATCCCACACTACACCTGTCCTACCCCTACCCCTGCCCCTGCCCCTATTACTACGATGCCCCCTCTCAATCGCCGCTCGTTCCTAAAGCGCACCGCCCTCGCCGGTGCCGCGCTTAGTTTCCCTTCCATCATCCCGGCGTCCGCGCTGGGCAAGGACGGCACGGTCGCCCCGAGCAACCGTCTGCAACTCGTCGGCATCGGCCTGAAAGCCCAAGGCGGAGGCGACATGCGCCAGCTGATGTCCAAGAAGGGCGTCCAGGTGATCGCCGTCTGCGACGTCGACCGCCGCGTGCTGAAGTCCGCCTCCGAGAACGTCGTGAAGAAGGGCATGGCCGCGCCAAACCAGTATGTGGATTTCCGCGAGATGCTCGCCAAGGAGAAGCCCGACGCCGCGGTCCACGGGCTCCCCGACCACTGGCACGGCGTGATCAGCTGCGCGCTGCTCCGCGCCGGCATCGACGTCTACGGCGAGAAGCCGCTCGCGAAGACCTGGGCCGAAGGCAAGGCCATCGCGGACGCGGTGAAGGAGAACGGCCGCGTCTGGCAGACGGGCATGTGGCAGCGCTCCACCCCGAATTTCCGCCGCGGCGTCGAACTCGTCCGCAACGGCATGCTCGGTAAGATCCTCAAGGTCGAAGTCGGCACCGGACCGAACAAGCAGGTCATGCCGCCCGCCCCGCAGCCGGGCGAGAAGGCGCCGGCCGAAGTCGATTACGACCTGTGGGTCGGCCCGTCCGCGGACTTCGCCTATGATCCGCGCGTCTTCCACTTCCACTGGCGCTGGAACATGAACTTCGGCGGCGGCATGCTGCTCGACTGGGTCTGCCACCATCCCGACATCGCCGCCTGGGCGATGGGCAAGGACGCCGAGTTCCCGGTGTCCGTCGAAGGCACCGGCAAGCTCCGCGAAGGCCCTTGGGACACCCACGCCGACTATGATTACACCGTCGGGTATGCGGACGGCTTCAAGATGTCGGTCAGCAGCTCGTTCATGGGCATGCGCTTCCACGGCGAGAAGGGCGAACTCTTCGTCACCCGCGGCAGGCAGGAGTGCTCCGTCCCGGGGCTCTGGGAGAAGGACCTCGGCCCGGACGCTTGGCGCTGCCCCGGCACGACCGACCACTTCCAGGAATTCGTCGACTGCGTGCAGTCGCGTCGTCGCCCGATCTCGCACGTCATGGCCGCGCACCACACCACGACGATCGGCCACCTCGGCAACGCCGCGGTCTTCACCGGCCGTAAGCTCAAGTTCGACGCCGCCGCGGGCAAGTTCATCGACGACGCCGGCGCGACCGCGATGCTCTCGCGCGAACTCCGCAAGCCCTGGTCGCTCGAGAAGATCTGACGCGGGCGGTGAAGCCGCCCGCGAGGGGACATGTGGGCAAGGGGACACGGGGACATGGGGAAATCAGGAGGGCGCCTGCGGGCGCCCTTTTTGTTTGGCTGTATCGAGGTAGGGGCAGCACCGCGTCCTGCCCTAAGTGCAAACGTGCAAATCGGCCTACGGCCTGTGCAAAGGTGCAGACGCGAGAGTATTGAGTATCGAGCATAGGGAGAGTCAGGACTCAAAGGGGGCACCATGGGGGGCCGGATGGTTGGCGAGGGTGCACGTGGCCGAAGCATACCTTCCGGTTTCCGGTCTCCCTTTGAGCGGATGACTCGTTTCAGGTGGCGGGTGGCAGCCCCGGGGGGCAGGTGGCGGGAGGGATCGAGGTAGGGTCAGCACTGCGTGCTGACCTAGGTGCATCGGGTAGGGTTGAGCGGCCCGCTCAACCGCGGCTGACCGGGCCGGTCAGCCCTACCTCGAGACAGAAACTCAAAGGGGAACCGGAAACCGGATAGGATGCTGCGGACATGAGATCATTCTCGGGTGACGGGTGACAGCCATCAGGGCCTCAGCCATTCGGGAGTCGGCCGTTCAGCCTTCAGCCATCGGCTTCGGGTTCAGGCAGGGTTGAGCGGCCCGCTCAACCGCGGCTGACCGGGCCGGTCAGCCCTACCTCGAGACATCACTCCCCCGATACTCCATACTCGATACTCGATACTCCATACTCTCGCGGCGTATGCCTTACTTCCTCGCCGCGAGCCAGCGGAGGGCGGTGAGCTCGCCTTCGGCTTTCATCTTGGCGAGGTATTGGCTGCGCGTGACGTCGTCCATCGTGACCATGGCTTCAGTCAGACCGCTGGTGAGGGTCTTGACCTCGAGCAGGTTCGCGTCGAGCGTCTCGAGCCGCGCGGCCGCCGTCTGGCCGCCTGGCCCCGCGGCGGTGAGCGGGTCAAGCTCCTGAAGGAATTTCCGCTCGATGGAGATGCCCATGAGCTGGTCGATCAGGTAGGGGCCTTGTTCCTGGATGCGCTGGCCGAGGGTGAGGCCGATGACGACCGTCGGTTCGGCGGCGTCGAAGTCGGCGGTCCGGATGAATTCATCCTGCAGACCCTTCAGCTTGTCCGCCACGCCCATCAGGACCTGCGAGCGCTCGATCGTGAGCGAGAACATCGCCGCGACCGTGGCGGCTTGGTCTTCGTAGCCGGCGTTGAGATAGGCCTGCTCGGAGCCGTCGACGATCTGCTGCGAGTAATCAGCGAAGAGCGGGTTGTCCAAACCCTGCAGGAGCGCCGCGCCCGCCGCACCGGCGTCGCCGGACTGGAAGGCCTGATGCGCGGCAAGGTAATCGCCGAGCGAATTGTCCGGGGCGATCTTCCGGAAAGCGGCGAGCGCCGCGCCCTTCTCTTCCGGCGTCTCGCCGCGCAGGGCGAGTTCCAGCTGGGCCAAGGGATTCTGCGGCTCCAGGATCGCGGCCTCGCGGGCATACTTGAGGTCCTTGAGGAGACGGGAGGCGACGAGGAGGTTCTGCGGAGTGCGCCCTTTGTCGCGCAGGAAATCCTCCACCTCGGCCTGACTGAGCGACGGCACCTTCCCCGCCATGATGTCCTGCACCGTCACG
>SYID01000014.1 GCA_005798925.1 Verrucomicrobiota bacterium | reverse complement strand
TCGAAGGAGGCGCGGAACCAGACCTGTTGTTTCGCGACGTTGTTCTTCGAGCCCCAGATCCAGAACGTCTCGGCCGAAGCGACGGCCGAAACGAGGCAGAGGGCGAGCAGACAGAGCAGACGAGTGAGCATGGGGTGATGCGGGGTTGAAATCAGGGATAGGGGGCAAACTCACGCTGGCAAGCGTCCCGAAAGGCGTAAAGCCCACGCGAACGGCCCTTTGCCGCTCATTTACGTCTTGCCCGCCCGCCATCCGCGGACTTCCTCAACTGTCCTGGTTAGGAGGGGTGGCAGAGTGGTCGATTGCGTCTGATTCGAAATCAGATGTACCGCAAGGTACCGGGGGTTCGAATCCCTTCCCCTCCGCCAGGTTAACTTTAACATACGAGAGTATAGAGTCTCGAGTATGGAGTATAGGCGGACAAGCCGACCGAAGGGGTGAGAACCCCGGGGGTTCGGTGAGCCCGCAGGGCGAACACCCCCAGTCCCAGGTGGTCCTCTTGTCCACGTGTCCCCGTGTCAACGTGTCCCCTCGCCGCTATCCGGAGGTTAGCGGCGCCCCATCAAATCATGCCGGATCTCTTCCGTCACGTCCTCCAGCCGCCGCATGGCGCTCTGCAGGATGGTCTCCGCCACCTCGGTGTTGGGGATGCGGCGGTAACCCGCGAGGATCGCCTCGACCGAACAGACGATGAACGGCGACGGGGCTTCGACCAGGACGAACTTCACGCCCTTCTTCTCCGCGTTGAGCTGGGCGACGAGCCTACGCATGGCGTCGAGGCCGGCGCGGCCGCTGATGAACTCGAGGCTCGTCTGCAACGTCATGCACTCCGGGGACTCGGCGGCGTCGAACACCAGCCGATACTCTACGCCGTTGCGGAGGAAGCCGAAACCGCCCTGATAGCGCTCGGCCGGCAAGATCGGCCGCGGCGGCGAGTCCGTGACATTGGCGATGGCTCCTTGGTACAAGATCTTCAGTTCTTCGACGGGAATCAGCATGCCCTCAACTTACCCTGCCACCGCCCGCCTGCAATCCTGAGGTAGGGACGTGATCACTATCACGTCCGTCCGCGAACCGACGACCGCCCCTTTGGAACCTGACAAAGTCCCGACGAGTCGCGTGCCCTCTCCGGTGCTTTCGCTTACGCCCCATCCCCCGCACTCGACACTCCATGCCCTCGCCCCTAGCTTCTCATCTTCAAGCCTTCGCCCCTAGGGCCCTGCCGCCATGCGCTTCGCCGCCCTCTTGTGTCTGCTCCTCTTGTCCGCGCTCAACGCCGGCGCGGCGGACCGTCCGAACATCCTTCTCATCCTCGGGGACAACTGGCGCTTTCCCCATGCGGGCGTCCTCGGCGATCCTCACGCGCGCACGCCGACCTTCGATCGGATCGCCCAGGAAGGCGTGCTGTTCACGCATGCGTTCAATCCGGCGCCGTCCTGCTCGCCGTGCCGCTCGAGCCTGCTCACCGGCCGCGCCGTCCATGAACTCGGCGAACGCGCCTCGCTCTGGAGCGGCTTCCCGCAGGATACGCCGGTGGTCACGCAGCTGCTCCGCGAGGCCGGCTATGCGATCGGCTACCAGGGCAAACCGTGGGCGCCCGGTAACGCCGAGATCTCCGGCTGGAAAGAAAACCCGGTCGGCCCGAAGTTCGCGGGCCTGGAAGCTTTCCTTAAAGCCCGCCGGCCCGATCAGCCGTTCTTCTTCTGGGTGGGCAACACCGATACGGCGACGAAAGCCGGCCGACGTCCCTATCTGGATGACGCGCGGCAGGCCGGACTCGATCCGGCCCGGCTGACGATTCCGCCCGAGCTGCCCGACTGCGAAGAGGTGCGCCTCGACCTGTTGAATTATTATGGCGGCATCGTCCGCCTGGACCGCGAAGCCGCCGCCGTGCTGGCGACGCTCGCAGCCGCGGGCGAACTCGACCGGACGCTGATCGTCTATTGCTCCGACAACGGTTGGCAGATGCCCCGCGGTCTCGGAAATTGCTATGACCAAGGCTCCCGGATCCCGCTGGCGATCCGCTGGGGCAAGGCGGTCCGACCGGCGGCGAAAATCGACGCGTTCGTGAATCTCGGCGACCTCGCCCCGACCTTCCTTGAAGCCGCCGGGTTGCGACCGCCCTCGACGATGACGATGCGTAGCCTGACCGGCCTGCTCCGCGGCGAACCCGCCGCCGGCCGCGAGGCGGTCTTCATCGAACGCGAACGTCACGCCGACGTGCGCGCGGGTCACCTCAGCTACCCGATGCGCGCGGTCCGGACCCGTGATTTCCTCTACGTCCGCAATCTCCGCCCCGACCGCTGGCCGGCCGGCGATCCGGATAATCTCTTCCTGCACGGCCGCCCTTTCGGCGACGTCGATACGACCGCGACCAAGGACTTCCTGCTCGCCCATCAGCATGACGCCCTCGGCCGGCCGTTCTTCGCGCGCATCTTCGGGAAGCGCCCCCGCGAGGAACTCTACGACCTGCGCAAGGACCCGGATCAGCTGACGAACGTCGCCGCCGATCCCGCTTACGGAGCGGACCTCGCCGCTCAGCGCGCCCGGGTCGACGCCTGGATGCGTGATACGCACGACCCTCGTCTCGATGAGGCCTACGATGCGTGGGACCGGTTTCCTTACTACGGCAAAGCGCCGAAGTAAGCCGCCGCGACCTCGTCTCGCTCCCTACTTCTGCGCAGCCCGCATCCGGAGGCTGGCTTCGGCGAACGCCTCACCCATGAGCGCGAAGGTCTTGGCGCAACCAAGGTAATGATAGCCGGCGTTGGAGGCCCCTCGCTTCAGCGTGGCGGCCTCCTCGGGCGTGATCAGCTTGGCTTCGTAATCCTTGAGGTAGGCCTTCTGCTGCGCGTCGGTCATCTTGCCGTCGGCGTTGGCCGAGCGCTTGCCCTTGTTCTTGAGCTCGAAGGCCATCTGCCGGACCTTCTCTTTCTTGTCCTGGATGGCGCCGAGTTTCTCGTCCCAGAAGGGCGCGGTCCGCACGGCGGTCACATTGCCCTTGAACTCGGGCAAATCCGCCGGTGCCGCCATGGCCTCGCGGAAGGCGAGGTTGTCCTCGCTGCCCGGATCCTTGCCGCCGACGCCCATGACGCCGATGACGAACGGCAGCTTGGGCGCGCCGAGGTCCTTGCGCACGTCGCGGATCAGGGCGGCGAGCAGGTCCGAGTAAGCCGTGAAGCGTTTGCCGGCCTGACCCTTGGGCTGCTTGGGATAGAAGTTGCCGTCCACCATGTCATTGAATCCTTGGAACCACACGAAGCCCGCCAGCTCGTAGCCTTCCTTGGGATCGTAGGCCGGACAGACGCGGCCCGGGTTCGCAAGGACCTGCTTGGCGTGCGCCATCATCAGACGATAATAATGACCTGCGTCGGCGAGCGGGTGCTTGTCCTTCTCGAGATCGGTCTTGGTCCGCGGATACGAGCCCGCGCCCGGCGAACGGAAATCATAGTTCAAGGACTTGCCGCCCCAGGCGGCCTTGATGAGCAGCACGGGTCCGGCGCCCGCGCGCTCCATCGCCAGGCCGAAAGTATATTCGGGCCCGATCTTGCCGCCGTCCTTGGCCGGATCCTGGCGCGAGCCATAACCGGTCGTCAACGGACCGAAGCCCTCGCCGTTCTTGTCGCCGATGCCGGTGTGATAGGAGATCCACACGTTCTTCGCGGCCGCCGGCTTGCCGTCCGGCCCGAGCATGCGCTTCAACAACGGAGCGGTCGCCGGGTCCTCCCCGATGTAGTCGATCGTCTCGACCCTCGCATGCCCTTCCATGTTCGACTGCCCGACCAGGATGTAGACCTGCAGGGGTTTCGCCGCGACAGCGCACGCGGCCATGACGAACCACGCGAACAAGGGGTATCTCATTCCTCGGTTATACCCCTCCCGCCCCATCCCGCAATCCTCAGGGTAGGACAGGTCGGCGACCCGTCCGCGGTCGCGATACCGTCGCACCCCTTCCCGCCACCTGCCACCCGGGGCTGCCACCCGAAATGATACACCACCCCATACTCAATACTCTATATTCGATACTCGCACACACCCCTTGCCCACGCGTCACCGTGTCAACGTGCCCCCTCTTGGCGCTCAGCGCCAAGTCACCAACCCGCGGCCCGGCCTTCGCGCGAGCGCGGATCATGCGCGCCGACGAACGGCCCGTCCTTGACCGGCTGGCCGACGGCCTGGGTCGAACCGATGGCTTCGACTTCGTTCAGGACATGGCCGCGCCGCCGGAGGTCTTCTTTGATCGCGGCAGGCAGCGACCTCTCGACCCGCAGTTCGTCCGGGCTCCACTGCTGATGGAAGCGCGGACGCGCCAACGCCTGCGCCGGCGTGTCGCCTTCGTCGAGGATGCGCAGCAGCGCGAGGAGGGTCTGCGAGATGATCGTCGGCCCGCCGGCCGCGCCGACAGCGAGCATGGGTCGCTCGCCCTCGAAGACGAGCGTGGGCGACATGCTGGACAGCGGGCGCTTGCCGGGCGCCGGGAGATTCGCCTCCGCGCCGACCAGTCCGAACGCGTTCGGCGCACCCGGCTCAGCGGCGAAATCGTCCATCTCGTTGTTCAGCACGACACCCGTGCCGGGGACGACGACCTTGGAGCCGTAGGAGGTGTTGATGGTCGCGGTGCAGGCGACCCAGTTGCCCGCGGCGTCCGCGGCCGAGAAATGCGTGGTGTGTTTCTCGAACACGTGCTCGTCCGCGCGCGGCGGCGTACCGTGCCCTTTGACCGGGGTGACCTTGGCGACGTCGATCTTCGACGCGAGCCCGCGGCCGTAGTCCTTGTCCGCCAAGCCGCGGGGCACCTTGGTGAAGGCCGGGTCGCCCAGCCAGAAAGCCCGGTCCGCGAAGGCGAGCTTCATGGCCTCGGCGACGACGTGAACAGAATCCTCCGCGCGGACCGGCCCCTTGGCCTCGAGGATGTTCAGGATCTGCGCGACGTGCACGCCGCCGGAGCTGGGCGGCGGCATGCCGACGATCCGGTGACCATGATAAGTCGTCTCGAGGGGGGTGCGTCGTTTGAACGCATAGGCGGCGAAATCCGCCTCGGTGATGAGACCGCCGTTCTCGCGCATCCACCTGGCCGTCGCCTGGGCGAACGGACCGCGATAGAACCACTCGGGCCCGCCGGCGCCGAGCGCGCGCAAGGTCTTCGCAAGTTCGGGCTGCTTATGCCACTCGCCTTCCTTCAGCGGCGTGCCGTCGGCATGCAGGAAGGCCGCGCGCGACGACGGGAATCGGGCGAGGTCCTTGGCGACGGCGGCATTGCGCGCGGCGTAGGCGCGCGGCACAGGGAAGCCATGCTCGGCGATCCGGGCGGCCATCTCGCAATGGACCTTCCACGACAGCTTGCCGTAACGCGTCAAGGCCTCGTGGAAGACCGCGACCTGCCCGGGCACCGCCACGGCGAGCGCGCCGGTACGGCTGAGTTCCGGCACCGCGTGGCCGTCGCGCACGAACATGCCCGCCGTCGCCGCCGCCGGCGCGGTCTCGCGACCGTCGAGCGCGACGATCTCGCCGGAAGGCAGACGAAGAAGGAAGAAACAGCCGCCGCCGATGCCGGAGTTATGGCTGTC
>SYID01000132.1 GCA_005798925.1 Verrucomicrobiota bacterium | reverse complement strand
GAACCGGGGCAAGGTCTGCGAACGCGGGCTCTGGGCGTGGAGCCGCCACCCCAACTACTTCGGCGAATGGCTCGTCTGGGTCGGCTTCTTCCTGATGAGCTACAACAGCGCCTACCGGGGCGTCCCCGGCCTGTTCTGCGTCGGCGTCATCTATTATTTCCTGACCCGGGTCACCGGCATCCCCCTGACCGAACAGCATCTCCTGGCGTCCAAAGGCCAGGCCTACGTCGACTACCAGTCGCGGGTCCCGGCCTTCTGGCCGCGGCCGCCGCGCGGCTGAGATTTCCGAGGCGACGGGTTGCCAGCGGCGGGGACGGCGTACAATTTGCCCCCATGCCGCTGCTCGATAAACTCATCGAAAAAGACGTCCTGCCCGACGGCGCGATCCGCTGGGGCATCCGTCGTCTTCTCAGGCAGCGCCTGAAGGACGAACGTCCCGACGACGCCGCGGCGCGCTACGCCAAGGTCGACGCGTTCGCCGCCGAACTGCGCACGCTCCCCGTCGCGATCGAGACCAAGGCCGCGAACGACCAGCACTACGAAGTCCCGGCGGAGTTCTACAAGCTCTGCCTCGGGCCGCGCCTGAAATACTCCTCCTGCTTCTACGAGACCGGCGCCGAGACCATCGCCCAGGCCGAAGAGACCATGCTCACGCGCACCTGCGCCCGGGCGGAGCTCAAGGACGGCCTGGAAATCCTCGAGCTCGGCTGCGGCTGGGGCTCGCTCACGCTCTGGATGGCCGAGAAATACCCCGCCGCCCGCATCACCGGCGTCTCCAACTCCGCCTCCCAGCGCGCCCACATCGAGGGCGAGTGCGCCAAGCGCGGCTTCAAGAACGTCCGCATCATCACCTGCGACATGAACGTCTTCGCCGCCGAGGCCGCGCGTTACGACCGCGTCGTCTCCGTCGAGATGTTCGAGCACATGAAGAACTGGGGCGAGCTCATGCGCCGCATCGCCGGCTGGCTCAAGCCCGGCGGCAAGCTCTTCTTCCACGTCTTCACGCACAAGGACGTCGCGTACCATTTCGCGGCCAAGGACTCGACCGACTGGATGTCGCGCCATTTCTTCACCGGCGGCATCATGCCCTCGAACTGCCTCGCCAGCCGCTTCCAGGAGGACCTCCGGCTCGAGCAGCAATGGGAGGTCGAAGGCCGCCACTACGGCCAGACCTCGGAGCATTGGCTGCAGAACACGGACCGCCACCGCGAGGAGATCCTCCGGATCTTCGCCCAGACCTACGGCCCCGACCGGGCGAAGGCCTGGCTGGCCAACTGGCGCGTCTTCTTCATGGCCTGCGCCGAGCTGTGGAACTACCGGGGCGGCGCGGAGTGGATGGTGTGCCATTACCGCTTCGCCAAGCGCGCGGGCTAAGTCCGCGTTTGCCACGGGGCGTCGGCGGCGTTTGCTCGTCGTCATGCAGAGCTACGAAGAGGACGGCGTGCCGATGGAACGATGGAAGGTCGGCGCCGCGACCTACGAGACCTGCCTGACCCGCGGCGCGCGCCTGCTGCGCTGGCGGCTCGACGTCCCGACCGGCCGCCGCGAAGTCCTCTTCTGGCCGGAAGGCGCGCCGATGGACCTCGACAAGATCGGCCCGGTCCGGGGCGGCAACCCGATCCTCTTCCCCTTCATGGGCCGCAACTACGCCGACGGCGAGAAGTTCGCCTGGAAGGCGGCCGACGGCGTCAAGCGCCCGATGCCGCAGCACGGGTTCGCGCGGGACTCGGCCTTTGAGATCGTGGAGAGCGGCCCCAAGCACGCCGTCGTCCGGATGATCCAGGACGAGCGGGGCCGGAACTGCTACCCGTACGCGTATGATTTCCGCGTGCGGTTCGACTTCCTCGAGCTGTTCCTGCGGATCACCTTCGAATTCGAGAACCGCGACGCCCAGTCGCTGCCGTGGTGCGCGGGCCATCACTTCTACTTCACGCTGCCGTGGCACGCCGGCCTGAGCCGCCGCGACTACGTCGTGAAGATCCCCTCCAAGAAGCAGTGGCGGCACGCCGCCGACGGCAAGCTCGTGCCCTTCGCCGAGCTCAAGGGCCAGGATTCGATCGGCTTCGACAGCCCGCACCTCTCCGACTGCATCTTCACGAACCTCAGGTCGGCGACGGTCAGCTTCGGCCCCAAGTCAGGCGAGGAAGACGTCACGGTGAAGGTCGGCGAGGAACCGATCCCGGGCGCGTGGGCGAGCGTCGTCACCTGGACGCCCGACCCGGAAGCCCCGTATTACTGCGTCGAGCCTTGGATGGGGCCGCCGAACAGCCCCGAACATAAGAACGGGCTCCGTTTCGCGGAGCCCGGCCATATCGACACCTTCGTCACCGAGGTGTCGCTGATGTAAGCCTCGCGGCTTACTTGCTGCTGTTGCTGTTGAGGGGCAGCTTGCCCTTCGACTTGGCGGGAGCCGCCGGGGCGGAAGCGGGAGCCGGAGCGGGCTCGGCGACGACCGGGGCGATGACCGGGGTCAGGCCGGCGGCCGGGACGAGATTGGCGTCGCCGGCGCCGTCGGTGACGGGAGACGGACCCTTTTCAGGACCCATGCAGCCGACGATGGCGAAGGAAAGGAGGGAGAGAACGAACAGGTTGCGTGCCATGGCAGTGAGGTTAGGTTGTCGGGACTCTACCCGGCATGCCCCAACGCACAAGCGCAGATTCTGGCCCCCTCACCCTCTTCGTCTGCACGGGTAATTTCTACCGGAGCCGCCATGCGGAGGCCCTGTTCAACTGGCATGCCGCGCGGATCGGGCACCCCGCCCGGGCTTTTTCGCGGGGGTTGCTGACCTCCCTGGTCGCCGATGAACCCACCCTGATATCCCCGGACACCGAGCGCCGCCTGCGCGAACTGGGCATCCCGCTCGACCTGACCGGGCCCGCCCCCACCCAGCTCCGCCGGGAAGACTTGGAAAAGGCCCACCGGACCATCGCCCTCAAGAAGGACGAACATCACGCCATGATGCGGCAAGCCCATCCGGAATGGGCCGACCGGATCGATTACTGGACGGTGCACGACATCGACTGCGCGCAACCCGAAGAAGCGCTGCCGCAGATCGAAGCGCGCGTCCTCGAACTGGTGCAGGGCTTGCTCCGCTGACGACGGCTTAGGCGGCCGATCCGGCGCCGGCGCGGCGCAGGGCTTCGAGGTGCGAGGCGGCCTGGTTAAGCAGACCGCGCAGCTCGACCATCGTCTCATGCGCCACCTCGGCCTTGGTCGTGGCGGCTTCCTTGAGGATTTCCGCGCGGCGCGCCAGTTCGCTGGCCAGCTCGTGGGCGGCGGCGATCGTCTTGGCCTTGAGTTCGCGGGAGCGCACGTCGAGGCGGGCGGCGAGCGAGTCGATGTCGCGACCGAGGGTGCGGCTCTTTTCCTTGAGCTCGGCGGCCATGATGCGGGAATCCGGCACGCGGCGCAGGTCCTCGGTCAGGCCGACCTTGGAAAGGGTCCAGATGATCCACTTGGTCGGGTCGAACTGCCAGGGCTTCACGCCGTTGCGGTAGTCGTGCTGGAATTCGTGGTGATAGTTATGATAACCCTCGCCGAAGGTCAGGAGCGCGACGACGCCGCTGTCGCGGGCGCTGTGGTCGGTCGAGTAGGGACGGCGGCCGATCATGTGACAGAGGGAATTGATGCAGAAGGTGCCTTGCTGGACGACGACCGTGCGGAGCAGGCCGGCGATGAGGAAGCAGGCCAGGGCGGTCATGCCGGGGTTGGCGAAGCCGTTGAGGACGGCGTAGCCGTAACCGAGGGCGGAGGGCACCACGAAACCCACGAAGGCCCCGATCCACTGGACGTAACGATGCTGCCACATCACGAGGGGGTCGGCTTCGAGGTCCTTGACGTTGGTCACGGGCGGCTTGGGCTTGAGGCGGAAGAGCAGCCAGCCGATATGGGCGTAGAAGAAGCCCTTGGAGATGTCATACGGATCCTCGTCTTCGTCCACGTGCTTGTGGTGGATGCGATGGTCGGCGGACCAATCCAGGGCCGAGTTCTCGAAGGAAGCCGCGCCGAAGAGCAGGACGAAGACCTTCACCGGCCACTTGGCCTTGAAGGAAATGTGCGAAAACAGCCGATGGTAGCCGAGGGTGATGCCGAAGCCCGTGGCGTAGTAGTAGAAGACGAACAGCGCCCAGACGAAGCCCCAGCCGTGGACTTTGTTGGCGGCGTCCGCCGGGAGGTTGAACTGGGTCCAGAGGAACCAGGGCACCACGGTCAACGAAAGGAGGGCCGTCCCGATCAGAAAGGTGGAGGTCACCCATTCGATGCGGTAGATAGGGAAGTTTTTGAACTTCATGGAAGGCCTGAAAAGTAGGGCCGCAGGCCGTCTAGGCGAGAGCAATCAACCTGCCTAAATGCGGTAAAAAGGCCTTCTAGATTCGCTTTTTCCCGAACCTCATCACGACCCGCTCGCCGAAACCGGCCCGAAGCTCAGTCGCGCCGACGGCGGCCGATGGAATTCTTCACCGCAATGACGCGGACCGGCTCGCGGGTCTTGATCCAAAGGTCGCTCTCACGGAAGAGCTTGCCGGGGATGGACTGCACGGCGTCACCGAAGGATTCGACCGGGACGCGCTTGCCCTTGGGGGATTCGTTGAAGGCTTTGGAAACATCGACGATCTTGTCGGCGACCTCGCGGGGGTCGTCATCCTCGAGCAGCTGCACGACCCAGCCTGTCAGATCCTTGGGCAACCCTTCCTCCGGCTCGCTGACCAGGATCAACATCTGCTTCTTGGCCGGCTTCTCCCGTTCCACGGCTTCTTCGGCCACGACGTCGCGCAGCTGGTTGAGGATCTCCGCGGCGAGACGGACGTCGACCCCGTTCTCTTTCAGGATTTTCTGGACGACTTCGAGTTCTACCTTGGCCATAGGCCCCCAAGAGACTCCAAGCGTCCGGCCGAGGGAAGCCGGAGTTATTCCCAGCATGGGTAGAGGCCGCCAATCAAAGGGAAACCGGAGACCGGATGATTGGCCGGGGGGCATATTATCAGGTGCCGGGTGACGGCCACGGAGACCAGCAGTTCAGGATCCGGCCGTTCGGGAGCCAGCCGCGGGAACCCGAAGCCGATGGCCGACAGCTGAAAG
>SYID01000131.1 GCA_005798925.1 Verrucomicrobiota bacterium | reverse complement strand
GAGCTTGGCCGTGATGGGCACGCGGGGCTTGTCCTTGCGGTCCTGGCGGGCGTAACCGAAGAACGGGATCACGGCCGTGATGCGCGCGGCGGAGGCGCGGCGGAGAGCGTCGATCATGATCAGCAGCTCCATGATGCGGTCGTTGGCCGGCGCGCAGGTCGGCTGGATCACGTAGACGTCGCAGCCGCGGATGTTCTCGTTGATCTGCACGAACGTCTCGCCGTCGGGGAAACGGTTGACGGTCGCGGTGCCGAGCGGGACGCCGAGATGTTCGCAGATCTCCTTGGCCAGCGCCGGATTGGCGTTACCGGTGAAAATCTTCATCTCTGGGAGGCTCATGTCGGTTGACGCCTAGCAGAGTCCAAGGAGGCGGTCAGCGAATCAACCTTTTTGAACAGGTCGGGCAGACGGCGGGACAGGACGACGAGGCGACGCTCCAGGCCGAAGGGCACGGCAGGCGTGCCGTTCATGAAGCCGTCGGCGGGCACGTCCTCGAAGAGGCCCGCCTGGGCGCCGAGCTTCACGCGGTCGCCGAGGGTCAGGTGGCCGGCCACGCCGGACTGGCCGCCCAGGACGCAATGGTCGCCGAGGGTGGTGCTGCCGGCGATGCCGACCTGCGCGGTGATGAGGCACTGGCGGCCGATGCGCACGTTGTGGGCGATCTGGACGAGATTATCGATCTTGGTGCCCCGCCCGACGACCGTCCGGCTGAAGCGGGCGCGGTCGAGGGTCGAGTTGGCGCCGATTTCGACGTCGTCTTCCAGCACCACGTTGCCGATCTGCGGGATCCGTCGGATCTCGCCGTCGACGGGCTCGTAGCCGAAACCGTCGGACCCGATCACCGCGCCGGACTGGACGCGGCAACGGGCCCCGAGGACGCAATAGTCGCCGACGACGACGCCGGGCTTGAGCCAGCAATCGACTCCGACGGCCGCATGGGCGCCGACATGGCAACGGGCTTCGAGGACCGCGCCGGCGGCCACTTCGGCGCCCTCGCCGACGACGCAGAGCGGGCCGACGTGGGCGGCGGGGTCGACGCGGGCGGAACCGGCGACGACGGCGGTGGCGTGGACGCCGGCGGGCGGACGGGGCCAGAGACGCGATTCCAGCACCGAGCACAACAGCGCGAGCGCGTAGGAGGGATTATCGACGCGCAAGAAGGCCTGCCCGGCGACGGGCTGCCCGGCGAAGGCGACGGGCACCAGGATGACCCCGGCCCGGGAGGTCGCGACGGCGCCGGCATACTTGACATTGCCGAGGAAGGAAAGGTCGGCGGGGCCGGCCTCGGCAAGGGCGGCGACGCCCGTGAGCGGGGCGACGCACGCGCCCTCGACGGCTTTGGCTCCGGTCAGGGATGCGAGTTCGGCGAGGGTGAAGGCGAGCGGCATGATCCTAAATGAAGCGCCCCTGACTGGCAGGGGCGCGGAAAGTCCTTACTTGGCGGCCGGCTTGTCGCCGGCGGAGGGGGCGGGCGCCGGGGCAGGAGCCGGGGCGGGAGCCGGGGCGGCCTTGTCGCCGGCGGAGGGGGCGGGCGCCGGGGTCGAAGGGGCGACGGCCTTGTAGGCGTCGTTGAGTTCCTTCAGGACGGCTTCGGTGATGTCGAGCGAAGCGTCGGCGAAGAACGTCTGGCTTTTGCCGAGCACGAAGGCGAGACCCTTGGCCTTGGCGACCTTCTCGGACTGCGAGCGCGCATCGGCGAGGATCTGCTTGTTCATCTCGCCCACGCGCTGCTGGATGGCGCCGCGGGCCTCGTTGACGAAGTTCTGCAGTTCGGCCCGGCGCTGCTGGAAGGTGGCGTTCTTCTGCTGCAGCTCGGCCTCGACGGCCTTCTTGCCGTTCTCGCTGAGCATCGGGTCCTGGCCGCGCTTCTGCACGCCGAGGAGCTCGGACTGCAGCTGCTCGACGGCCTTGACGCGTTCGGCGACGGAGGCCTGGGCGGATTCCTCCGACTTGCGGATCTCCGCCTGCAGGTCGGTGGCCTTGGCGTATTTCTTGAAAACCTCCTGCTCGTCGAGGACGCCGAAACCGGGGACGGCGGCGCAGACGGAGGCGGAGGCGAAGCAGAGGGCGAGGAAGGATCTCATGGGAGCGCGAGGGGGAGGAAGCGGTAAGCCGGGCGGTTGGCAATCAAAAGACCGTCCCGAAGCTGAAGTTGAACTTCATGCCGCCGTCATTGACGATGGCGCCGGCGTTCGGCTGGCCGGCCGGGACCTTGGTCATCTGGAGCGGGAAGCCGAAATCGAGGCGCATGACGGCGCCGCCCAGCAGGATGCGCATGCCCACGCCGTAGTCGGAATTCGACTCGGACAGGCCGAAGTCGGTCTCGGAGCGGTTGACGACGCCATGGTCGTAGAAGGCCGCGAAGCGCAGGTTGTCGGCCGCCTTGATCGTGTATTCCAGGCTGAAATATCCGTAGGTCAGTCCGCCCATCGGCTCGTTGCCGAACTGGGTGTCGTAGGTGGAGAAGCCGCCGACGTCGTTGAAGTTGAAGCCGCGCATGTCGTAGGCGCCGCCAAGGTAGAAGCGCTCGTAGAACGGCAGCGTGCCGCCGGTGCCGGTGAGCATGCCGACGCGGCCCACGACGCCGAGGGTCTGCTCCGCCGTGGGGGAAAGCAGGAACCAGCGGCCGGAGCGGAGCTCGGAGCGGAGGAACTTCACGTCGCCGCCGAGGCCGTTGCCGCCGAGCTCCTCGCTGAGCGAGATGCGGGAACCGCGCGTCGGGAAGTTGAACTCGTCGCGCGTGTCGTAGATGAGGGAGGCCGAGACCGAGGAGATCACCTTGCCGCCGGCGGCGCCCTCGGCGGCCACTTCGGCCGGGGCGGTC
The DNA here is from genome assembly GCA_005798925.1 of Verrucomicrobiota bacterium. Taxonomy (GTDB): domain Bacteria; phylum Verrucomicrobiota; class Verrucomicrobiia; order Opitutales; family UBA953; genus UBA953. The sequence continues at coordinate 5,382 of SYID01000131.1, read as the reverse complement.
GAGGAGACGTTGTCGACCGACACCTGGCGGAGGTTGTAGCCGACGCGGCCCTCGACGTTGCCGAACACGCGGCGCCGGGCGTAAAGGTTGACGCCCTCGGTGAGCACGGCGTAGTCCGCCGACGCGAAGCCCGCGTAGCGGCGTTCGATGGAATAGCCGACGGCGAGGTCGCGCTCCCACAAGGCCGGCTCCTCGAAGGAGTGTTCGATCGAATTGGTGAGGCTGCCGACCGAGAGACGGAGGCGGAACTTCTGGCCGTCGCCGCGATACCAGCCCTCGGGGTTGGAGAAGTCGAAGTTCGCCTCGGAATATTCGACGAAGCCGACAAGGCCCTCGACCGTGCTGAAGCCCGCGCCGAAGCTGACCTGTCCGGTCGGGCCTTCCTTGACGGTCACGCGCAGGTCGCTCTGGCCGGGGACGGGCGTGGGGACGGGGGCGACGCGGACCTCCTGGAAGAACTGGGTGTTGCGCAGGCGGGCCTCGGAGACGCGGGTGCGGGCCAGGTCGAAGACCTCGCCGGGCCCGAGCGCGAGCTCGCGGGCGATGACGGTCGAGCGGGTCTTGGTGTTGCCTTGGATCTCGACGGAACGGACCGTGTGGCGCTGGCCCTCTTCGATCACGAAGCGGACGTCGATGGCGCCGGTGGCGAGGTCGGGCCTGCGCACGACCTGGACGGAGGCGTTGATGTAGCCCATCTGGCCGTAGTATTCCTTGAGCTTGTCGGCGGCCGCCTCGACGGCGGGCACGGCGAAAGCCTGGCCGGAGGCCAGCTGGTCGAATTCCGCGGGATGGGCCCCGCGGCGGAGGGAGGGCTCGGCGACGACCTTGCGGAGCGCGTCGGTCGAGAAGACCGGGTCGGTCACGCCGAGGCGGTTGCCTTCGACCGAGAGGGCGCCGACCACGTAGCGGCGGCCTTCGACGATCTTGAACACCACGTCGAGCCAGCCGGAGCCGCCGCTCACGTCCTTGACCTTGCAGACCTTCTGGGGATCGGCGTCCTCGACCTGGACGTCGAGGTAGCCGCGCGCGCGGTAGAATTCGCGGAGTTTCCGGCAGTCCTCGCGGTACTGCTCCGGATCAAGCCGGCCGGTGCCCATCAGCCAGGACCATTTGTACCAGCGGTATTCGCTGGTGGAAAGGTCGGCCCCGGCCCGGAGTTCGGAAGGCTCGAACGCCTTGGCGCCCTCGAACGAACTGGTGTCGACCTTGAGCTCGACGCCTTCGTCGACCACGACGGAGACCATCTTGCCGCCGGGCACGTCGCGGAGCTGGGAGGTCACGCGGGCGAACGGACGCTTCTTGCGCAGTTCGTCCTGCAGCTTGACCTCGGCGCGCCGGAGCTGGGCCATGTCGAGCGGCTCGCCGAGCCGCACGTCCTGCAGCTCTTCCCCGCCGAACCAGGAGGCGTCGGCGCCGACGAGCCCGTCGCCCCCGATGTATTCGACGCCCTTGAGGATCGGCCGGGGCTCGACGGAGACGACGATGTCGACCTCGCCGGTCTTCGGGTCGAGGATCGGCTCGACGGAGGCCTGGGAGAAGCGCCCGGTGGCGTAGAGGGACCGGACGGTGCTGGCCACCGCGTCCTTGGAGAACGGCTGGCCCTCGCGCAAGGCGACGAAACCGCGCACGAACTGCTCGGAGACGGCGGCGCCTTCGGTCTTGATGCGGATGGCGCGGACCTTCGGATCCTTCTGGCCGGGGACCGGCTGGGACGCGCCGACGAGGGGCGCCAGGGCGAGGGCGAAGCAGGCGGCGCGGAGCCAGCTGCGGCGGAAGGAAGGATTATTCATTATTACGGTGTTCTCTGGCCGGAGTCTCGAAGCGTGTCAGCCCCGGATTAAAGAGCAAGTTGATGTCGGAGGTGGGTCCGTTGCGGTTCTTGGCCACGATGAGCTGGCGGGCGTAGCAGCCGTCCTGCCCGGCCTGCTCGGCCTCGGCCTCGGCGGCCTTGCCCTGGCTGGCGGGGGGCTTGGAGATGAGCATGACGATGTCGGCGTCCTGCTCGATGGAGCCGGAGTCGCGGAGGTCGGACATGCGGGGCTGACGGGCCTCGTCCTCCGACTTGCGGTTGAGCTGGGCCAGGGCGACGATGGGGATCTTGAACTCCTTGGCCATGGCCTTGATGCTGCGGGAGACCTCCGCGATCTGCTGTTCGCGGGGCAGGCCGGAGTCCAGGCCGTTGATGAGCTGGATGTAGTCGATCACCACCATGTCGAGCGGGGTGCGGGCGTGGACGCGGCGGCACTTGGCGCGGATCTCGAGGATGTTCTGGCCGCCGTTGTCGTCGACCACGAGGGGCAGTCCCTTGTATTCGTTGGCCGCCTGGACGAGGTCCATCTGCATGCGCTCGTCGGGATGGGCCGTGCGCAGCTTCTGCATGTTCACGCGGGCGCGGGAGCAGAGCAGGCGCAGGGCCAGCTCGCGGGCCGGCATCTCGAGGGAGAAGAGCAGCACGTTGGCGGGCCGGCGGTTCTCGCTCGGCCGGGGGAAGAGCGCGGCCTCGATGAAGTTGAGCGCGATGGAGGTCTTGCCCATGCCGGGGCGGGCGGCGACCACGATCATCTGGCCGGACTGGAAGCCGAACGTCAGCGCGTCGAGGTCGGGGAAGCCGGTCGGCACGCCCTGGACCGAATTGCGGTCGCGGATGATCCGCTGCACGAGCTCCATCGCCTCGGCCACGGGGCCGTCGATCGTCTGGGCGGACTCGGAGATGCGGTCCTCGCTGATGCGGAAGAAGGACTGCTCGACCTCCTCGAGGAGGCGTTCGATGCCTTCGGCGTGCGCGTGGGCCTTCTCGACCGTCGTGACGGCGGTGGCGATGAGCTGACGGAGGAAATGCTTCTCGCGGATGATCGCCAGCCAGTGCGGGGCGTGCGCGCTGGAGGAGATCAGCCCGGTGAGCTCGTTGACGTAGGTCGCGCCGCCGGCCGACTCCAGCCGGCCCTCGCGACGGAGCTGCTCGGTGAGGGTGATCTCGTCGATGCCCGTGCTCGCCTGGTTCAGCCGGACGGCGACGGCGTAGATGTCCTGGTGCTTCGGGTCGAAGAAGTAATCCGGCGTGACGCGCTGCTCGAGGCACCGCTGCAAGGTGTCGCCGCCGTCGATGACGATGCTCGCGATCAGGCCGCGCTCGGCGTCGAGGTTGTGCGGCGGCACGCGGTCCCCGTAATCGGGAGCGGCGTCGCGGCGCGGGCGCTGGGATCGGTCGGCCATGGGGAAGGACGGGAGTGTGCGGAGGGAGGCGGGGGTGGACAGCGCCAAACAGCCGGGGCGTTCACGCCTTGTTCACGGCCTATTCACAGGGCGTCCCGCCAAAGAAAAAGGCGCGAGGCTCACGCCGCGCGCCTTCTCCCCGGGCGGAGGGTCGCCTTATTCGGCCTTGGCGGCCTTTTCCTTGCGGGGCTTGCGGGCCTTCTTGCCCTTGTCGTCGCGGAACTCGCGTTCGTCGGCCTCGGGGGCCTCCTCGGCGGCGACTTCGATCGGGTTCTCGGAGACGACTTCGAATTCGAGCTCGACCATGACGGCGCCGTGCAGGCGGATGTTCGTGGTGTGCTTGCCGAGCAGCTTGACCGGGCCTTGGCCGAGGTGGATGCGCTTGCGTTCGATCTCGACGCCGTGTTCGGCGAGCTTGGCCGAGAGCTCGGCGGTGCTGATCGCGCCGAACATCTTGCCGCCTTCGCCGGTCTTGACGGCGAAGACGAGCTTGACGGCGGCCAGCTTGGCGGCGGTCGCGTTGGCGGCCTCGAGGTCGCGGGCCTCGCGGACCTCGCGGGCCTTCTTGAGCGCTTCGACGTACTTGGTGTTGGAGCGGTTGACGGGGAGCGCGATGCCCTGCGGAAGCAGGTAATTGCGGGCGAAGCCCGCGCGGACGCGGACCTGCTCGCCTTCGGCGCCTAGGCCGTCGACGGGCTTGATGAGGAGGACTTCGGTGAATGCCATGGTCTTGCTTGGGTTATAAGGTTAGGATGGGAAAGTTCAGAACGGGACGTCGTCGCCGCCGTGGTCGCCGGAAGGCGCGGGCGTGTCGTTGCCGCCGCGGGGGCGCGGAGCGGAGCCGCCGTCTTCGCCGGCCTGGGATTTGCCGCCGATGAAGGTGAAATTCTCGAGGACGACGCCGAGGCGCGAACGCTTCTCGCCGGTCTTCTTGTCTTCCCACTGGTCGAGCTTGAGGCGGCCTTCGACGAGGATGCCGGAGCCCTTGCCGCAATACTTGGCGATGATCTCGGCCTGCTTGCCGTAGCTCTCGATGTCGACGTAGGTGACTTCCTCGCGCTTCTCGCCTTCCTTGGTGGTGTAGGCGCGGTTGACGGCGAGGGAGAACTTCGTGAGGGCCTGGCCGGAAGGGAGGGCGCGCGCCTCGGGGTCGCGGGTCATGTTGCCCGCGAGGATGACGCGATTGAAGGAGGAGGCCACGGCGGTCGGAAGTAGGGATTACTTGGCCGACTGCACGAGCAGGCGGTTGACGGTACGGTCGAGGCGGAGCTTCTCGCGGAAGGCGCTCGGGGCGGTGACGGGGCCTTCGAAGCGGACCTGCACGTAGAGGCCGGACGGGAACTTGCGGTCCACGACGCGGGAGAACTCCTTCTGGCCGAGGTTCTCGACCTCGCTGACCTTGCAGTCGACGGACTTGAGGACGTCCTTGAGCTTGTCGATGACGGTCTCGGGCGCATCCGTCGAGCCGCGGAGGTCGAGGATGAGGCTGGCGAGGTATTCGCGGCGGATCGTGGCGGTGGTCATGGTGTGGGTGGTTTTCTGTTGGTGAGGTTCTGGGCGGCCGGGAGGCCTAGGGAAAAGAGGGTTTGGAGGCTCTGGATGAAGTCGGGGATGCGCTGGGTCAGGGTGGCGAAATCGGCGTCGGGGAAACGTCCGAGGACGTGGTCGGCGAGGTCCTGGCCGGGGTGCTTCTTGGGGCCGATGCCCACGCGGGCGCGGACGAAGGCTTCGCCGAAATGGCGGATGCAGCTGGCGACGCCGTTGTGGCCGGCGGCGGAACCTCCCAGGGAGAGGCGGAGCTGGCCGGGTTCGAACGCGATGTCGTCATGCAGGACGACGATCTCGGAAGGGTCGATCCGGTGGAACCGGAGGAAGGCCGCCAAGGGCGTCCCGCTGTCGTTCATGTAGGTGAGGGGCTTGACCAGGTGCGCGGAGCGGTCTCCGAACATGACCTTGGCGACGGCGGCCGAAAAACGGCTTTCCTCCCTCCATGTCGCGCCGGCCTGCGAGGCGAGCGCGTCGACGACGATCCACCCCGCGTTGTGGCGCGTGGCGGCGTATTCTCGGCCCGGATTGCCGAGGGCGGCGATGACCGAGAATGGCATTTGACTTCAAAGAACAGGTGCCGGGGACGCCCGGCGCGGAAATCACTTCTTGGCGGCAGGCGCG
>SYID01000130.1 GCA_005798925.1 Verrucomicrobiota bacterium | reverse complement strand
ATGCGGGCGCCGCCGACGTGCTTGGTCAGCGATTCGGCGTGATAGAGTCCCGTCGGGCGGCCGGCGTAGTCGCGGAGCATGTCCGCGAAGGCCTGCTGGAAAGCCGGATCGCGACGGGCCTCGTCATAGGCCTTGGTCAGGTCCAGGAGCGGGGTCATCAGCGTCTCCGGAACGTACATCCCGCCGAACTGACCGAAACGGCCGCGGGCGTCCGGCACGCGGAAGCGAGGTTCAGTGGTCGGGATGAGGCTGGAGGCCGACATGGTGATGCCTGCATAAAGCGAGAACCTTACCCAAGGGCAAGCGACAAGGGCTTTTGACGGCTTTCCTTGCCCCGGCACGGCCGTGAGCCTAATGGTCGCCCCATGCTTCGTCTCGCCTTCGGTCTGTGGCTGCTGTCCTCCCTGCCCGCTTTCGCAGGTTATGGTCCGACGGTGCCGCCTGAAGAAATGCGACGTGAGTTCACCTATTCTCGCGCCCTCGTCACCGGTACGGTCGAAGGCGTCACGGAATACCTGCCGGTGAGTTCGACCGGCCACATGATCCTCAGTGACAGCCTGCTCGGCGTCCCGAAGTTCGCCGATGTCACCGTGTCGGGCGTCACCGATCGCAAGGGCCGCGCGGTCTCGATGGAACGGGTCGCCGATGATTACATCGTCATCATCCAGCTCGGCGCGATCCTCGCCGTGCTCGTCGCGTTCTTCGGACGTGTGCGTGGCGTGATGACGGGGCTTTGCCGTGGCGACGGCCAGTCCATCTCCCTCGCCTCCGCGATCATCGTCGCGTTCCTGCCCGCCGCCCTGCTCGGCTTCCTGTTCAAGGACATCATCGCGGCCTACCTCTTCTCGGTCGAAGTCGTGGCGGCCGCCCTGCTCTTCGGAGGTCTGGTCATCCTGGTCGCCGAATATCTGCTGCCGAAGAAGGCCGCCGAGTCCGCCGACGAGGTCGCGGCGATCGGCTGGCGTCCGGCGCTGACCGTCGGTCTGTGCCAGTGCTTCGCTTTGATCCCGGGCACGAGCCGTTCGCTCGCGACCATCCTCGGCGGCCGAGTCGCCGGTCTTTCCCATGCGGCGGCCACGGAGTTCTCCTTCCTCGTCGGCCTGCTCACCCTTTCCGCCGCTTCGGTCTACAAGATGTGGTCGCTCGGGCCCGCGCTCACCCAGGTCTACCCTGCCGGCCCGGCGAGCGTCGGCCTGCTCGTGGCCGCCGTCACGGCCTTCGTCTCCGTGAAATGGCTGGTCGGGTATGTGTCGCGCCGCGGTCTGGGCGTGTTCGCCTGGTATCGTATCGCCTTAGGCGGCACGATCCTGGCGTTCCTCGCGCTGAAGTGAGGCCTGCTCAGGTGCCGAGTTCGAAGCCCTTGCGGTATTCGCGGCGGACGTAGGCGTCGGCGTCCTTGTCGTTCGTCACGCGCATCTGCGGACCGTCCCAGAGCAGCTTGCGGTCGGGGTAGCGCGACGCGAGGTTGCCCATGAGCACCATCTCCGAGAGCGGGCCGGAGTAGTCGAAGTTCGATGACGCGGCCGGACCGCCCTTGCAGGCCCGGATCCAGTCCTTCTCATGGCCGGAAGAATTGCCCGGGATGCGGGGGATCGTCTTGGCGAGTTTCTTCGACTCTTCGCGGAGGTCGGGGTTGAGGATGCGCGGATTGAGGCCGTAGCAGCCGCAGACGAGCTTGGCCGTGTCGCCGATGAAGAGGCAGCCTCCGTTCGGGTCGCCGAACGGCATGTCATCCTCGAGCTCATCGGGACGCGGGGGCATGAGGCCGCCGTCCCACCAGGTCAGGGTGACGGGCGGCATCTCGCCGCGGGCCGGGAATTTGAAGCGCACGACCGAGGAACGCGGGTAGGATTCGAATTTGCCGGTGACTTTCTTGCCGAAGGTCTCAAAGACCGTGGACACGTTGCCTTCGACGCTGATCGGGTAGCGCAGGTCGAGCGCCATGAAGGCCGGATCGATGATATGGCAGCCCATGTCGCCGAGGGAACCGGTGCCGAAGTCCCACCAGGCCCGCCACTTGCCCGGATGGTAGGAGGCGTGGAAAGGACGGAAGGGCGCGGGGCCGCACCACTGATCCCAGTCCATGCCTTCGGGGGCTTTCTGCGCCTCGGTCGGGCGATCCATCTCGCTGCTCTGCGGCCAGATCGGACGGTTGGTCCAGGCATGGACTTCGCGCACCTTGCCGAGAAGGCCGGCGGCGATCCATTCGGTGACCTGGCGGATGCCTTCGCCGGAATGGCCCTGGTTGCCCATCTGGGTCACGACCTTGTACTTGTGGGCCGACTCGGTGAGGATGCGGGCCTCGAAGACGGAGTGCGAGATCGGTTTCTGGACGTAGACGTGCTTGCCGCGGCGCATGCACTCCATGGCGATGTAGGCGTGCGAGTGGTCCGGGGTCGCGATGATGACCCCGTCGATGTCCTTCCGCTGGTCGAGCATCTTACGGAAATCGGTGAAGAGCGCCGCTTTCGGGAAGTCCTTGATCGTCCCGGCGCAGCGACCGAGGTCGAGGTCGCACAGCGCGACGATGTTCTCGTCGGCGGAATTCCGCACGTTGCTGCGGCCGACCCCGCCGAAACCGACGGCGGCAAGGTTGAGCTTCCGGCTCGGCGTGGGCGTCGAGGTGACCGCCGGAGCCCGGCCGGACGATGAAGAAGCGGCGCAGCCGGTGACGGCGATGGCCGCGGCGGCCATGCCGGTCTGACGCAGGAAGGAACGACGGTCGAGCTGGGGTGTCATGGGGTTGGGGTGATGTTGGTCTATGAGTCTCCGGACAGGTCGCAAGTTTCATGCGGGTGATGCGCGGCAGTCCTTCTCGCAGAGTCGCCGGTGGGGCGGCGCCGTCCGGCGGACCCGGTTGTGAACAGCGCAGGCGGTCAGGCCGTCCAGCCGGCCTATGTCGCTGTCTGGATGAATCTTATGGCGGCCAGGGCGAGGCCTTGGCGGCCGAAGTTTCGTTTGACTATGCTGTGAATAAACTGTTCATAAAGGAAACCACCACGACCCTGATGTTCAAGCGCTTCCCCGGGCTATTCAATCAAGCCATCGGCATCGACCTCGGTACCGCGAACACCCTCGTGTTCCTCAAGGACCGCGGGGTCGTCCTGCGTGAACCTTCCGTCGTCGCCATCCGCACGAGCACGCGCAAGCCCATCGCCGTCGGCAACGAGGCGCGCATGATGCTCGGGCGCACTCCGGGCGACATCCAGGCGCTGCGCCCGATGAAGGACGGCGTCATCGCCGACTTCGAGATCAGCGAGCACATGCTCCGCTACTTCATCGGCAAGGTCGCCCGCAAGTCCCTCTTCACCAACCTGACCGTCGTCGTGGCCGTGCCCTTCGGCATCACCGCCGTCGAACGTCGCGCCGTCATGGACTCTGCTTATCGCGCCGGCGCCGACGACGTCATCACCATCCCCGAGCCCGTCGCCTCCGCCATCGGCGTCGGCCTGCCGGTCGAGGAGCCCACGGGATCCATGATCGTCGACATCGGCGGCGGCACGACCGAGGTCGCCGTCCTCTCGCTCGGCGGCATCGTCCACGCCCGTTCCATCCGCGTCGGCGGCGACGAGTTCGACATGTCGATCATCAAGTACATCCGCAATTCCTACAACCTGATCATCGGCGAACGCACGGCGGAGGAGATCAAGATCAAGATCGGCTCGGCCTACGCCCTCGAGCAGGAGCTCACCTTCGAGGTCAAGGGGCGCGACAACGTGACCGGCCTGCCCAGGCAGCTGCACCTCACTTCGCAGGAGGTCCGCGAGGCGATGGCCGACAACATCAACCAGATCATCGAAGCCGTGAAGGGCTCGCTGGAACGTATCCCGCCGGAGCTTTCCTCCGACCTCGTCGACCGCGGCATCGTCCTCGCCGGGGGCGGTTCGCTGATCCGTAAGATCGACCGCGCCATCTCCGAGGCGACCGGTCTGCCGGTGTTCGTCGCCGAAGACCCGCTCTGCGCCGTGGTGAACGGCACCGGCAAGATCCTCGCCAATTCCTCCCGCTGGAGCGGTCGAGACTAAGCCCCCTTCGCGGGCCTTCCCGCCATGGACCAGAACCGTCAAGGCGCCCGTGCCTCCTATGTCGCCCTCGCGGTCTTCGTCGCGGGCTGGATCCTGCTGCCCAGCGGGGTCCGCCGGCTGAACCGCGAGGCTTTCGCCGAGTTCCAGGCGCCCGCCCTGCACCTGTTGGGCAGGTCCCGTGACCTCGCCACCTACTGGGAGAAGCGCAGCCGGGACGCCGAAGAGCTTTCCGCGGCCGGCCGGGACCTCGCGCGGATCAACGCCGGCCTGGAACTGAAGCTCAAGATGCTCGAGGATGTCCGCCGTGAGAACATCCGCTTGCGTGAGATCACCCGATACCAGGCTTCGCCGGAGTACCTGACCGTGGTGGCCCGGGTCGCCACCCGCGAGAGCGCGTCCTGGTGGCAGCGCATCGTCATCCGCAAAGGCCGCAACGACGGCATTCGGCCCGGCGCCCCCGTCGTCTTCGGCGACGCCGTCGTCGGCCGCGTCGCCGCCGTCCACCTCTCCACCAGCGAAGTCGACCTCGTGACCAGCCCCGGCTTCCGTTGCACGGCCTACCTCGAGGGCGACGAACTCAACCGCATCGTCCTCGTCAACGGCGTCGCCGCCGCCTCGCTCGGCTCCGCCAAGGCGCGGGTCAGCGTGATTCCGCACGATTACACCATGCCGGCCGGCCAGCCGGCGCGCGTAACCACCACCGGCATGGGCGGAGTCTTCCCCAGCGGCCTGACGCTCGGGACCCTTGACGGCGCCGCTTACGCCACGCAGGTGGGCAACTTCAAGGAAAGCCTCCTCGTCCCGTCGCGCGATCTTTACAACCTGCAGGAAGTCTCGGTGCTGGTGCCGTTGAAGCAGAATCCGGGCGAAGCCCTGATGCAGGCCGATCAATTCCAGTGACCATGGGCTGGGCCTGGCTGTTCCTCCTGCTCGCGACCTACCCTTGGTTGCTCGGTGCCGACCTGGCCGGCGACGCGTTCGCGACGTCGGGACTTGTTTTCTTCGTGAGCGGGGCCGTGTTGATCGCGCCCTGCCGCCGCCTGCGGCGCTGGCAGTGCGTGCTGCTCGCCGCCGGCGCGGGTTTCCTTTTCGAAGCGCGCCGGCCGATCCCCGACGGCCTGCTCGCCCTGCCCTTGGTCGGATTCGCCGTCTTCCTCTCGACGCACCGTGCCTGGCTGCGTTCGACCCCGCGGATGCTGCAGGCCGCCGCGGCCGTCAACGCCCTCGCCTGCCTGCTCTGGTCGGCCGGCGCGGCCCATGAGGCCGACCTGCCGCTCGCCGCCCGCCTCGGCCAGCTTGCGCTCCAGGTGTTTTTCGCGACGGTGCTCGGCGCGGTCGCCCTGGTCCCCCTCGCGCTCACCCAGAACGCCGTGATGGACCGGCTCGGCGTGCCGCCGCCCGAACAACCATGACCGAATCGCCCGAAACCAAGGTGCTGCCGTCGACGCCGGTCGAGAAAATCCGGCTCTACGGGGTTTTCTGTCTGTTCGCCCTGGGCTTTCTCTATGTCGTCGCGGGGCTGGCCTACCGGCAGCTCATCCAGGCCGGCGACCTCAAGGAGCAGTCCGAGAGCCAGAGCCGCCGGCTCGTCCTCCGGCCGCCGGCCCGCGGCCGCATCTACGACCGCAACGGTTTCGTGCTCGTCGACAACCGCGCCCGCTGGAGCGTCCAGGCCGACCTCGCCGCGTTGCAGAAGGAATTCCGCGCGGAATACCTTCGGTTGCTCGCGGCCGAGCGCGCCCGCCAGGCCGCCCAGGTCGACGCGGAGCGCGTGATGGAGCTCGCCCGGGTGAACGTCCTGCAGGCTTGGCTGGACAAGATCTGGTTCGTCATCGACGAGACGCAGAAACCGGACGTCCGCCGGTCGCGGCCGACGGTCCGGTCCTCGGCCGAGCCGGCGACCGCCCGGAAGGTCGACATCGAGGAACTGCGCCGCCACCTGCGCGAAAGACGCGCGTTGCCCTTCACGCTGCTGTCGGACCTTGCCTTGCCGGGCGCCGGTCAGGCGCCGACGCCCGAGGACGGCATGCGCGCGGTCGCCCGTTTCATCGAGCAGTTCCCGGTCGAGGGACCGATCCGGCTGGAGTCGGACATCATCCGGACCTATCCGCACGGGACGCTCGCGGCGCACGTCCTCGGCTACGTCAAGGACACGGACGACCTCCCGCCGGCCGTCCAGGATTTCGACGAGAGCCGCGCGGGGTCGCTGCAGAAGCTGCGCTACACGGGCAAGACGGGTGCGGCCGGCGTGGAACTTTCTTACAACAACATCCTCAAAGGGCTCAGCGGCTGGGAACTTTGGACGAAGACCTCCGCCGGCTACAACCAGACCCGCCTGAAGTACAGCGAACCGGTCCAAGGGAGCAACATCGCCCTGTCGCTCGATTACCGCGTGCAGCTGTCCGCCGAAGCCGCCCTCGCGAAGATCAAGGACCCACAGGGGACGCCTTTGCCCGCCGCCGCGGTGATGCTCTCCGTGGACACGGGCGAGATCCTGGCGCTCGCCAGCCAGCCGTCCTTCGATCCCAATCGCCTGGCCGGCCGCATCTCCCAGGCCGATTACGATGAGGTGGAGAAGAAGGGTGCGTGGCTGAATCGCGCGACCCAGGGCCTCTACCCGCCGGGCTCGACCTTCAAGGTCATCACGGCCATCGCCGGGATGCGCAGGAAAGTCGTCGACTGGGACGACATTCTGGAGTGCGGAGCTTTTTTGCGCGTGGGCGACCATGACTTTCCGGAGCATGAGCCGGTCGGCTACGGCGATGTCGACCTCGACAAGATGCTCGCGGTCTCCTGCAACGTCTGGAACTACCAGGTCGGTCTGCGCGCCGGATCCGACGCCCTCGCGGCCGAGTCGAGACGCTTCGGCCTTGACTCGCCCTTGCTTGATAATCCCGCCCACGCCGAAGGGGACGGTCAGCCGCTGACCGAACTGCCCTTCGCCGCCTCCCGCGGTCTCGTCGTCCCGGACCGTGAATACAAGCTGCGCATCAAGGCCGGACCGTGGACGGACGGTGATACGGCCAATTTCTCCATCGGGCAGGGCTACCTGCTGACCACGCCTCTGCACATGGCCTGCGTGGCCGCCTCCCTCGCCCGCGGCGAGACCCGCACGACCCCGTCGATCATCCATGACGTGTCCCGCGACGGCACGCACCGCGGCGCGGCGCCGATCGGCCTGAGCCGCGTCCAGCTTGAGGCGCTCCGCGGCGGGATGGTGCGTTGCGTGGAGGAAGGCACGGCGCGGAGCGCGCGCCTCCCCGGTCTGCCGTTCGCCGGCAAGACGGGCACGGCCGAATATTTCAAGAAGGGCCAGGTCGCCCACCTGGCTTGGATGATAGGCTACGCTCCGGCCGACAACCCCTCGGTCGCCTTCGCCGTCCTGGTCGAAGGCCAGCTGGACACCGACACCTGGGGCGGCAAGACGGCCGGCCCGGTGGTCAGGGAGATGCTCGAAAGCTGGGCCGCCGTCAACGGCGTGCGGCTCGCCCCGGCCGAACCGCCGGCGCGTTAATCGCGGATCAGCACGATGGTCCCGACCGGGACCCGCGGGTGGAGTCGGATGATGTCGTCGTCGGACATGAGCACGCAACCGTGGCTGTTGGGACGGCCGAGCATGGCGTGCTGGTTCGTGCCGTGGATGTAGACGAAACGGGAGCGGGAGTCCACGACCCGATCCGCGGCGTCCCGACCTTGGTTGTGTCCGGGTTCGAGCCCTTCCAGCCAGAAGATGCGCGAAGTGATCAGATTGTCCTCCGGCGTGGGCCACTCCGAGGCCAGCCGGCCGGTGGCCCGCCGGGCCTTGAAGACCATCCCCGCCGGCGCGCCGTCCCCGAACTTCTCTCCGACGCGATGCAGGCCGTCCGGGGTGCGTAACGAGTCTTGCACGCACCCTCTTCCCGCCCGCGCGGTGCTGACGACGAAAGTCTCGACCTCGCCGCCTTCGAAAAACCACAGTTTTTGCTGGTCAATCGACACGACGATGCAATGTTCCGCAGGAGCCAGACCCAGCCCTGACAGGCGAACGGTCACCTCCTTCTTCAATCCTAACTCGTATTCAGAACATGGCATATCGCATCGGCATCGTGGGCGTGACAGGCGCCGTGGGTCAAGAACTGCTGGCGCTCATGGCCAAGCGTGGTTTCCCCGTGGCCGAACTCCGGCCCCTGGCTTCGGCCCGTTCGGCCGGCACCAAGGTCACCTACGGCGGCCGGGAGTGGACCGTCCAGGAAGCCAAGCCCGAGGCTTTCGAAGGCCTGGATTTCGCCGTCTTCAGCGCCGGAGGTTCGATCTCCGTGGCCCTCGCCCCGGAGGCCGTCAAACGCGGCTGCATCGTCATCGACAACAGCTCGGCCTTCCGCATGTACCCGGACGTCCCGCTCGTCGTCCCGGAGATCAACGCCCATCACCTCGCCCACCATAAGGGTATCATCGCCAATCCGAACTGCTCCACGGCCATCGCGCTGATGGGTCTCTTCCCGCTGCACCAGGCCTTCGGACTCAGGCGCTTCTTCGCCTCGACCTATCAGGCCGTCTCCGGCACCGGCGCCGAGGCCATGCGCGAACTCGACGCCCAGGCCCGTGCCTGGGCCAAGGGCGAGACCCTCGCCCCGAAGGTCTACCCGCATACGATCAACTTCAACCTGATCCCGCAGGTGGATTCTTTCCTCGAGGACGGCTACACCAAGGAAGAGATGAAGATGCTGAACGAAGGGCGCAAGATCATGGACCTGCCCGGCCTCAAGGTCACCACCACCTGCGTCCGCGTCCCGGTCTTCCGCGCGCATTCGATCGCGATCAGCGCCGAGTTCGAACGCCCGGTCGACCTCGCCGTCGCCCGTCGGGCCATCAGCGCTTTCCCGGGAGCCGAACTGTGCGACGACCCTGCGAACAGGAAGTACCCGATGCCGCTCGACTACGCCGGCAAGGAGAAGTGCGGCGTCGGCCGCCTGCGCACGGACACCCTCTTCGACAACGGTCTCTCCCTTTGGATCTCCGGCGACCCGCTCTGGAAAGGCGCCGCGCTCAACGCGATCCAGATCGCGGAAGCGCTGCACTCGCAGGGCCGCCTCGCCCGCAAGTAAGCCGACCATGGCCCGGAGCAACGACCGCGCGCCGCGCCACGCCGACCTGCATCGGCCGATCCGGCTCTTCGACGAGGCGGACATCCCCGCCCTGCTCAAGGACGTCAAGGACCCCCTCGTCCTGGTCCTCGACGGCGTGCAGGATCCGCATACCCTCGGGGCCTGCCTGCGTAACGCGGAATGCGCGGGTTGCGCCTTCGTGGTGATCACGCGCAAGAATTCCGCGCCCGTCACCGACACGGTCCGCAAGGTCGCGGTCGGCGCCGCCGAGTCCCTCCCGATCGTCCAAGCCAACAACCTCCGCAATGCGCTGGTGAAACTGAAGGACGCCGGCGTGTGGATCGCCGGGACGTCCGACCACAAGGCCAGCCAGTCCCTCTTCGCGGCCAAGCTCACCGGCCCCCTCGCCATCGTGCTGGGCGCCGAGGGCGACGGTATCCGTCACCTGACCGCCGAGACCTGTGACTTCCTGCTGCGTATCCCGATGCTCGGTCAGGTGCCCTGCCTCAACGTGTCCGTGTCCGCCGGGGTCTGCCTCTTCGAGGCGGTCCGGCAGCGCGGCCATCGCTGAGGCTCAATTTTTCTTTACCCCTCCTTGCGGGCATGTCGTAATCGACATGTTCGGCAGGCCAGATAGCTCAATGGTAGAGCAGTTGACTGTGAATCAATTGGTTCCGGGTTCGAGTCCCGGTCTGGCCACTCCGAACGTCCGTCCTTCCGTGCTTTTCCCGCGGCGGCGATTTATGTGCGTTTGCTCTTGAAATCTTGCCCGCGACTTGCGTTCATCCCCATCCCGCTGTCCGGCTGGATAGCTCAATGGTAGAGCAGTT
>SYID01000013.1 GCA_005798925.1 Verrucomicrobiota bacterium | reverse complement strand
GGCTGCGTGCTCGTCGACATGACCACCTCGAGCCCGGCGCTCGCCCGTTCGCTCGCCGCGGAGGCCGCGGCGAAGGGTTTCGGACCGCTGGACGCTCCTGTCTCCGGCGGCGACCGGGGCGCCCGCGAGGGTACGCTCACCATCATGGTCGGCGGCGCGCAGCAGGATTTTGATCTCGCCCAGCCGGCCTTCGCGGCGATGGGCAAGACGATCGTCCTCCAGGGAGCCCCGGGGACCGGTCAGCTCTGCAAGCTCGCGAACCAGATCGGCATCGCCTCCGGCATGATCGCCATGGCCGAAGCCCTGGCCTTCGCCCGCGCGACGGGACTCAACCTCGAGACCACGCTGCGTTCGATCTCCGGCGGTGGCGCGTCGAGCTGGGCGCTGCTCAACCTCGCCCCGCGCGTGCTCAAGGGCGACTTCGCTCCTGGCTTCTACGTGAAGCACTTCGTGAAGGACATCGGCCTGGCGCTCGACGTCTGCCGCGAGCAGAAGGTCAGCCTGCCCGGCCTCGAGCTCGCCGCGAAGCTCTACGCGGATGTCGTCGCCGCCGGCGAAGGCGACGCCGGCACGCAGGCCCTGGCCCGGTTGTATTTCTCGAGGTAACCCACACCTATGTTCCGGCCTCGTCTGATTCAGCCTCTTTCGTCCGCGTCCGATGCCGACGGCATCAAGCTGTATGCGATCACCCTCGCCGGGAAGTTGGCGGACATCGAGGGATTTCAGGCGCGACTGGCCCAGGTCAAAGCTGAACGCAGGCTGCCATGGAAGGAGACGGCGGGCTTCGCCATTTTCCATCGCGGACAATCCGCCGATTACCTCGTCGTCGGCTGGTGGGGGAATGACAACGAGATGTTCACCTCGGTCTCCGTGCGCGAAGGCGGAGGCTGGGTGGAGGATCCGCGTCGCTATTCTTTCTGCGTCTGGGACCTCGAGGTGTTCTGGCATGAGCGGAACAGTTATGTCCGCCACCTGTATTCAGGGACGAGGGATATCGCCAGTTACCGGGCCGACTTGTTGGGCGCCTAGGTCAGCACGCAGCGCTGACCCTGCCTTCAGCGCGCCGGGACCGCGCGGAGCTGGACGGAGTCGATGACGGTCGGTCCGAGGATCACGTTGGTCACGATGACGAGCACCTGGCCGGGTTCGCAGAGTCCCTCGTCCCGCAGGCGGGCGAGCGCGAGCGTGATGTTGTCCTCGGCCTTGGGCTCGAACTTCATCTGGAAGGATTCGACGCCCCAGAGCAGGCCCATCTTCCGGTGCACGTGCGTCTCTTCCATGAAGGCGTAGATCGGACAGCCGACGGCGCGGAGCGAGGAGAGGGTGCGCGGCACGTCGCCGTTGCGCGTGAAGGCGATGATGCCGGTGTTGCCGAGGTCCTGCGCGAGGCCGGCGGCGGCGCGGAGCAGCTTCACCTTGGGCGTCTCGTTGAGCTGTTCGGCGGAAAGCACGCGCGGCAGTTCGCGTTCGGTCGTGGTGGCGATGCGGGTCATCACTTCGACGCAGCGGATGGGGTGCTTGCCGGTCGTGGTCTCGCCCGAGAGCATGACCGAATCGGCCATCTCGAGCACCGCGTTGGAGACGTCGGTCACCTCGGCGCGCGTCGGCACCGGGGCGTGGATCATCGATTCGAGCATGTGCGTCGCGACGATGACCGGCTTGCGGCGCGCGATGGCCATGGCGACGGCCTGGCGTTGGACGAGCGGGAGGGTCTCGTAGGGGATCTCGATGCCGAGGTCGCCGCGGGCGACCATCAGGGCGTCGGTGGCCTCGAGGATCGAGCCGAGGTGCGCGATGGCGGACTGATCTTCGATCTTGGAGATGATGTGCGCGTTGGACTCATGCTGCGCCAGCAGGGCGCGGAGAGCGTGGACGTCGGCCGCCTCGCGGACGAAGGAGAGGGCGTAGAAGTCGACGCCGACCTCGCAGCCGACGGCGACGTCGGCGCGGTCCTTGTCGGTGAGGGCGGGGAGGTCCACCTTGACGCCGGGCAGGTTGATGTGGCGGCGGCTCCCGAGCGGGCCGGGCTGCTCGACCTTGCAGCGCAGGCGGTCCTTCTTCTGCTCCAGCACGCGCAGCTGGATGAGGCCGTTGTCGACGAGCACCACGCCGCCCACGGGCACGGCGGTGATCATCTTCGGATAGTTGGTCGGGATGACGAGGATGTCGCCCTCGGCCTGGGCGGCTTCGGAGCCGGTGACGTCGACGACCTGGCCGATGGCGAGCTGGGTCGGCTCCTTGCGGGCGCCGGTGCGGATCTCCGGCCCTTTGATGTCCATCATCACCGCGAGTTCCTTCTTCAGGCGGCGGCTGACTTCGCGGACGCGGGCGACGATGGTGCGCACCCAGGCGTGGTCGGCGTGCGCCATGTTGAGTCGGACGACATTGGCGCCGGCCTTGATGATCGCCTCGAGCTGCGCCTCGGACTCGGTCGCAGGCCCGATGGTGAAAGTGATGCGGGTGTGGCGGAAAGGCTTCACAGACTTTATGACTAGGTCTGACGCCGCACGAAGCAAGGGAAAGGATTACGTCCCTTTACTTGCTATTTATGAGGCACTTACCTTGCCACAATTGAGCAAATTTTATTCCGCCCGGACGGCGAACACGTCGCGGCGATCCTTCATCCGCTCTTCAAAGAAGGTCTTTTGCTCGAAGGGCCAGGTGTTCCCCGGTTCGACCCGCCACTTCGGATGGGCGGAGAGGTGGTCCAGCGTCCAGTCGAAGTAGTCCGCGTTGTCCGTCCGGAAGTGGAGGCGTGCGCCGGGCGAGGCCCGCGAGGCCAGGAGGGCGAGGTTCGCCGGGCTGATGAAGCGGTTCTTGTGATGCTTCTTCTTCGGCCACGGATCCGGATAGAGGATGAAGATCTTCGCGAGGTTCACCTGGCTCGGCAGGGCTTCGAGGAACTCCGTGGCTTCGGCCTTGAGGAAGATGACGTTGTCCAGCTTGCCGAGCGTCTGCTTGCGTACGGAGCGTTCCACGCGGTGCGTGATCAGGTCGATGCCCACGCAATATTCCCCGGGGTGGGCGGCGGCGTAGGCGGCGAGCCAGTGCCCATGGCCGCAGCCGAGCTCGAAGGTGATGCCGGTTCGTCCGGCCAAGGCCGTGGCCAAGGTCGCCCTGAGCCGGGCCACATTGGCTTCGCGGCGGGCGTCGGCCCACTCCTTGCCCATGACTTTGGTATGCTCCGGCACGAGGGGGGTTAAGAGGGAAAGGGGAGGGGGAAGCAAGCGAGCCAATGAAGAGAGTTTCGAGTATAGAGTATGGAGTGTTGGGGATGGATGCCGGTTCGGGTGGCTGGGGCTTTAAACTCAAAGGGAAACCGGAGACCGGGAAGGATGTGGGCGCTTCTTGATAACTTCAGG
>SYID01000129.1 GCA_005798925.1 Verrucomicrobiota bacterium | reverse complement strand
CTTGAAGCCGATGCGGCAGAGCGTCTGGAAGAGCTCGTGCTTCTCCGCCACGTTCATCGGGATCGCCAGGGCCTGGTTGCCGTCGCGGAGGTCGACCGAGCACCAGCGAGGGGCCTTGTCGATGCGGCGGTCCGGCCAGCGGCGGTCCTTGAGGCGGACGGTCTCGAAGGGGCGGTATTTCTGCCGGGGGGAGTCCATGGCGGGCGAAGTGCGGATGGTGGGAAAGGAGGGAAGGGCTGGCGAGCGTGGGTTTGGGCCCCTGAAAGCAAAAAACCCACCCGGAAGTCCGGGTGGGTTTTTTCGCAAAGGCGCGAGACCCGGACTTAGGCGTCAGGCTTGGTCTTCGGAAGCTTGGTCACGCGCTTCAGGTCCTTGACCGTGCCGCGCTTCTTGAGCAGTTCCACGCGCTCGAAGCGCTTGAGGACGTTACGCTTCGCTCCGGAGGAGGAGGCGCTGGACTTGAAACTGTTGTGCTGGGTCATGGCCGTAAGGTGGGTGGAAGTTTGGAGAAAAGGGGTGGATGGGGCGGGGGCAAGGGGAAAAGCGGTCAAAATGCCGACTTTGCCCCTTTCTCCGCCGCTTTCGCCCCTCAGGCGTGCTTCAGCATGCCCTTCACCACGTGGCCCTCGACGTCGGTCAGGCGGAACTGGCGGCCCTGGTAACGGAAGAGGAGTCCTTCGTGGTTGATCCCGAAGAGGTGCATCAGGGTGGCCTGCATGTCGTGGATGTGGACCCGGTCCTTGGTGATGTTCCAGCCGAAGTCGTCGGTCTCGCCATGGACGTAGCCTGGCTTGATGCCGCCGCCGGCGAGCCACCAAGAGTAGGCTCGGCCGAAGTGGTCGCGGCCCTTGAAGCCTTGGCCCTGCTGGTTCTGGGCGAACGGCGTGCGGCCGAATTCGCCGCCCCAGACGACGAGCGTGTCGTCGAGAAGCCCCCGCTGCTTGAGGTCCTTGACGAGCGCCGCGCTGGCCTGGTCGGTGTCGAGGCACTGCTGGGCGAGCTGGCCGGTGGTCAGGTTGTTATGCTGGTCCCAGCCGGCGTGCATGAGCTGGGTGAAGCGCACGCCACGTTCGGCGAGGCGGCGGGCGATGAGGCAGTTGTTGGCGAACGTGCCGGGCTTGAGGACGTCGGGTCCGTACATCTCGAGCACCGACTTCGGCTCGTTTTTGAAGTCGAGCAGGTCGGGCACCGAGGCCTGCATGCGGAAGGCCATCTCGTATTGCGAGATGCGCGTGTCGATCGCCGGGTCGCCGGCTTCGCCGAGGTGGGCGCGGTTGAGCGCCTGCATGTCGTCGAGCATCGTGCGGCGCGCCTCGCGGCTGACGCCGGAGGGGTTGTTGACGTAAGGCACCGGATCGCCGACGCCGCGGAAGCGCACGCCCTGGTGCTTGCCGGGCAGGAAGCCGTTGGACCAGTAGTGCTCGAAGAAGAGCTGGCCGCAGGTCTTGGCGGCGTCGGAGGACGTCATCACGACATAAGCCGGCAGGTCTTCGTTCATCGAGCCGAGGCCGTAGGACAGCCAGGCGCCCATCGCCGGACGGCCGGGGATCTGCGAGCCCGTCATGAAGAACGTCACGCCGGGCGCGTGGTTGACCGCCTCGGTGTTCATCGAGCGCACGACGCAGAGCTCGTCGGCGATCGCGCCGGTGTAGGGGAGCATCTCGCTCATCTCGATACCGCTGGAGCCCCACTTCTTGAAGGGCTTGATGGCGCCGACGCACGGGAACTTCGCGTAGCCGCTGGACATCGTGGAGAGGCGGGTGTCGCCGCGCACGCTGGCGGGGATGTCCTCGCCGGCCATCTTGGCGAGCAGGGGCTTATGGTCGAAGAGGTCGACGTGCGAGGGGCCGCCGCCCTGCCAGAGGCAGATCATGCGCTTGGCCTTGGGCGCGAAGTGCGGGAGGCCGGGGAGCGCGCCCACGGGATTCGGCGCGGCCTTGAGGTCG
Source organism: Verrucomicrobiota bacterium (assembly GCA_005798925.1). Lineage (GTDB taxonomy): Bacteria > Verrucomicrobiota > Verrucomicrobiia > Opitutales > UBA953 > UBA953. The sequence goes on along the minus strand of SYID01000129.1, from coordinate 2,238 downwards.
CGGGCGAGGAGCGAGGCGAGGGCGACCGAGCCGATGCCCTGGACGCCGGCGCTGAGGAAGCTGCGGCGCGTGAGGCGCTCGCGCCATTCGGAAGGAGAGAGTTCGAAGTCCATGGGGTTCAGTCGCGGGTGACGGCGGCGTCGAGGTTGTAGAGGGCGAGGCAGGTCGCGGTGAGCGCGGCGAGTTCGGCGGCGGGGATGGCCTTGTCGCGAGGGCTCTCGCCGACGGCGAGGAGCGCGTCGGCGGCCTTGGCGTCGGCGGCGTAGACCGCGCGCTGGTTGGCGAGCATCTTGGCGATCAGGGCCGGTTCGGCGCCGGCCGGGGCGCGGCCGAGCACGAGGGCGAAGGCGCGGGCGAGGCGGGCCTCGTCGGTCGGCTGCTCCTTCGTCACGCGCTGGGCGAGCACGCGGGCGGCTTCGACCCACGTCGGGTCGTTGAGCATCGTGAGCGCGTGCAGGGGCGAGGACGTGATGGCGGTGCGTACGCGGCAGGTCTGACGGGCCGAGCTGTCGAACATGTTCACCGGCGCGATGGTGCGGCGCCAGAAGGTGTACAACGAACGGCGGTAGAGGTCGGCGCCCTTCGACTGCGGGTAGGTGAAGTCGCGCTCCTTGGTGATCGCGAGGCTCTCCCACGGGCTGTCGGGCAGGTAAGGGTAGACCGGCACGCCGCCGACCTTGGGGGCGAGCAGGCCGCTGGAGGCCAGGGCGACGTCGCGGAGGATCAGCGACGGCAGGCGGAGGCGCGGGGCGCGGGCGAGCAGGCGGTTCTCGGGGTCCTTCTGGAGGTGTTCCTTGGTGACGTGGCTGGACTGGCGGTAGGTCTTGCTCGTCACGATCAGGCGCTGGAGGGCCTTGGTCTTCCAACCGGATTCGCGGAACTCCACGGACAGCCAGTCGAGCAGTTCCTGATGCGTGGGGCGGTCGCTCTGCACGCCGAGGTCCTCGGAGGTGCGCACGATCCCGAAGCCGAAGAAGTGCTGCCACTGGCGGTTGACCTGCACGCGGGCGGTCAGCGGGTGCTCAGGACGGAAGAGCCACTGCGCGAGGCCGAGGCGGTTCTTCGGGGCGTCCTTCGGCAACGGCGGCAGGAAGCCCGGGGCGTCGAACGCGACCTTGTCCTTCTTCGAGAGGTAGGCGCCGCGGTCGAGGATGTGGGTGTCGCGCCGCTGTTCGTCGTTCATCACCATCACGCGGGGCAGGATGTCACCGCGGTACCCGTCGAGGAGCTGCTTCGCGCGGTCCAGTTGCTTCAGCGCGGCGATCTTCTTCCGGTCTTCGGCGAAGACGTTCTTATTATAATGCTCGCGGAGCTTCTTGGTCTCGGCGGCGGTGCGCTTCTTGTCCGGGGCGAGCAAGGCTTCGAGTTCCTTGGGCAGCATGCCCTTGTCCTTGGTCGGTTTGGCCAGCCAGGCTTCGAAGGCCTTGGTCTGATGCGCGAAGAAGTTCTTGTTCAGCCGGTCGAAGTCGGCCTGCAGCTTCGCGAGCTCGGCCGCCTGTTCGGGCGAGGGGGCTTCGACGACCGCGCCGTCGAGACGGAAGCGGCTGCGGCCGCCGTTCTGCGTCGGGCCGCCGCTCGGGGTGCCGCGTTCCTTCACCTGGTTGAAGGCGTCGAGCCACTGATAGTAGTCCTTCTGCGTGATCGGATCATACTTATGGTCGTGGCACTGCGCGCAGGCGACGGTGAGGCCCAGCCAGGTGGTCGTCGTGCTCTCGACGCGGTCGAAGAGGCTCACGAAGCGCTGTTCCTCCGGGATGTTGCCGCCTTCGCCGTTGAGGATGTGGTTACGGTTGAAGGCCGTGGCGATCTTCTCCTCCAGTCCGGCGCCCGGCAGCAGGTCGCCCGCGAGCATCTCGGTGCTGAGGCGGTCGAACGGCTTGTCGGCGTTGAGGTTCTTCACCAGCCAGTCGCGCCAGACCCACTGGAACGTATCGCCGTCCTGCTGGAAGCCGTTGCTGTCGGCGTAGCGCGAAGCGTCGAGCCAAGGGAGGGCCATGCGTTCGCCGTAGTGCGGCGAGGCCATGAGGCGGTCGACCTGCTTCTCGTAGGCGTCGGGACTCTGGTCCGCGAGGAAGGCGTCGGTCTCCTGCGGCGTGGGCGGCAGGCCGGTGAGGTCGAGCGAGAGCCGACGGAGCAGCGTGGCCCGCGGGGCTTCGGGCGAAAGCGTCAGGCCGACCTTGGCGAGCTTCGCGGCCACGAAGGCGTCGACGGGATGCTTCTCGCCGTTGGCGGGCAGGG
>SYID01000128.1 GCA_005798925.1 Verrucomicrobiota bacterium | reverse complement strand
CGACATCTGGGAATACATCCGCCGCGAGAACATCCCGAACCCGACCCTCTACTTCGCCCGCAACGGCAAGCGCTTCCGTTCCCTCGGCTGCCATCCGATCACGCATCCGGTCGACAGCCCGGCCAGCAACATCGATGAGGTCATCGAAGAACTGAAGCTGACCAAGACCAGCGAACGCGCCGGCCGCGCCCAGGACCACGTCGGCCGCAACTCCATGCAGGAACTCCGCGCCAAGGGCTTCATGTGAGCCGCCCGACAAGATGAACACCCAATCCCTTTCCCAACCTGTGAGCACCTCCCAGACCACGGTCGAAGACCACCGCAAGATGCACGTCGTCGTCGTCGGCCACGTCGACCACGGCAAGTCCACCTTCGTCGGCCGCCTCCTCCATGACACCGACTCCCTGCCCAACGGCAAGATGGAGCAGGTCCGCAAGAACTGCGCGATCGAAGGCATGGAGTTCGAATACGCGTTCCTCCTCGACGCCCTGATCGAAGAGCAGGAACAAAACATCACCATCGACACGACGCGCATCTTCTTCCGCACGAAGCAGCGCGCCTACGCGATCATCGACGCCCCGGGCCACAAGGAGTTCCTCAAGAACATGGTGACCGGCGCCGCCAGCGCCTCCGCCGCCCTGCTGCTCATCGACGCCAAGGAAGGCGTCATGGACCAGTCCCGCCGCCACGCCTTCCTGCTCTCCCTCCTGGGCGTGAAGCAGCTGGTGGTGCTGGTGAACAAGATGGACCTCGTCGACCACTCCGAGGCCACCTACCGGAAGATCGTCGCCGAATATTCGGCCTTCCTGAAGACGCTCGGCCTCACCGCCGTCCACTTCATCCCGATCGCCGCCAAGCACGGCGAGAACGTCGTCCAGCGCGCCGCCAAGATGCCCTGGTGGAAGGGTCCGACGGTCACCGAAGCCCTCGACGCCTTCTCGCACGAGGACGACCTCACCGGCCTGCCCCTGCGCCTGCCGGTCTCCGACATCTACCGCTTCGACCATCGCCGCATCATCGCCGGCCGCGTCGAAGCCGGCGCCATCCGCCCGGGCGACGAGCTCATCTTCCAGCCCGGCGGCCGGCGCAGCACGGTCCGTACCTTCGAGGACTGGCCGGGCCCCGAGTCCCGCACGGTCGTCGGCACGGGCGGTTCCGCCAGCGTGACGCTCTCCGAGCAAATCTTCGTCGAACGCGGCCAGGTGGCCTCGCACCCCTCCAACCAGCCCCGCGTCGGCCGCGAATTCCGCGCCCGCATCTTCTGGTTGGGCAAGGAACCGCTGGTCCAGAACAAGACCTACCGCCTGCGCCTGCTCACCCAGAACGTCGACGCGGTCATCGCGAAGATCGTCAAGGTGACCGACGCCTCGACCCTCGAGTCCAAGGAGGCCGACAGCGTCCCGCGCGACTCGATCTGCGAAGTGATCGTCCGCGCCACCCGCAACATCGCCTTCGACCTGCACCACGAGTGCCCGATCACGGGTCGTTTCGCCCTCGAGGAGAGCGGCCGCATCCACGGCGGCGGCATCATCCTCGACGCCGTCGCGAAGACCGACGCGCCTTCCGGCAAGGTCACCGCCACCGAACGCGGCGCCCGCGCCGGCCACCCGCCCGCGGTCATCTGGTTCACGGGCCTCTCCGGCTCGGGCAAGTCGACCATCGCCGAAGCCGTCGAACGCCGTCTCTTCGACGCCGGCCGCCAGGTCATCCGCGTGGATGGCGACGACCTCCGCGTCTCGCTCAACCGCGACCTGGGCTTCTCCGCCGCCGACCGCGCCGAAAGCGTGCGTCGCGCCTCCGCCGTCGCCGGCCTCTTCGCCGGCACGGGCCACATCACCCTCGTCACGCTCATCGCTCCCTTGGCCGCCGACCGCGCCAAGGCCCGCGCCGCCCTCGCGAACCACACGTTCATCGAGGTCTTCGTCGACGCCCCGCTGGCGGTCTGCGAATCCCGCGACGTGAAGGGCCTCTACGCCAAGGCCCGCCGTGGCGAGATCGCCGAGTTCACCGGCATCTCCTCCCCGTATGAGGCCCCCGAAGCACCGGAGGTCCACATCAAGACCGACCAGACCTCTCAGGAAGATGCCGTCGATCTCGTCCTCGCGGCGATCGACAAGGTCCTCCAGGGCAAGGGCGACGACTGGGAAGTGTAAGCGAAGAATAAGCGGGCACGTGGGCAAGGTGACACGTGGGCAAGGAAGTGCAGCCATGACTATTTAGTCTTTGGTTGCCTACCCCTACCCCCACCCCTTCCCCTATCCCTGATCTTGCCCCCTTGCCCAACTGCCCCCTTGTCCCCTAAATGAATCCCATGCGCCTCACCCCTGCCGTCGTCCTGATCTTCAGCTGCCTGTCCGTCCTCGCGGCACCCCGGAAGAACGTCCTCCTCCTTGTCTCCGACGACTGCGGCACCCGCATGGGCACCTACGGCGGCCCGGCGCTGACGCCGAACATCGACGCCCTGGCCCGCGAAGGGGTGCGCTTCGACCGTGCCTACTGCCAATACGCTCTCTGCAATCCGAGCCGCACGTCGTTCCTCACCGGCCTGCGCCCGGACACCACGGGGGTCTATGACAACGCGAAGGAATTCCGAAAAGTCATCCCGGACATGGTGACCATGCCTCAGCTCTTCAAGAACAACGGCTACTCGGTCGCCCGCATCGGCAAGCTTTACCATTACGGCGTGCCCAAGGAGATCGGCACCGACGGTCTCGACGACCCGCAGTCCTGGGAGAAGGTCTGGAACCCCCGCGGCCGCGACTGCGACGACGAGGACAAGATCTTCTCGATCGGTGTCGGCGCCGGCAGTTCCGCCGACAAGGCCAAGGGCAACATGGGGCAGATCCTCGTCGGGTCGGGCAACTATGGCGGGACGCTGAGCTGGCTCGCGGCCGACGGCACCGACGCCGAGCAGACCGACGGCAAGATCGCCGCGCAGGCCATCAGTTTCCTCCAACAGAAGCGATCCCAGCCCTTCTTCCTGGCGGTCGGCTTCTTCCGCCCCCACACGCCCTACGTGGCTCCGAAATCCTATTTCCGGAACTACCCCAAGGATAAGGTCGAGCTCGTCCCCGACCCCTCCGCGGACCGCGCCTCGAAACCGCAGGTCGCTCTGTCCAATACGGCCGTGGCCAACTACGGCATGACCGAAGACACGCAACGCACGGCCAAGCAGGCCTACCTCGCCTCGATGACCTTCATGGACACACAGTTCGGCCTGGTGCTCGCCGAACTGAAGAGGCAAGGGCTCGACCAGAACACGGTCGTCGTCTTCATCAGCGACCACGGCTACAACCTCGGCGAACACGGACTCTGGCAGAAACGCTCCCTCTACGAGGACTCCGCCCGCGTACCGCTCATCATCCGCGACCCGGGCAATCCCGCCAACGGGCGCTCGACGAAGCGCGTGGCCGAACTGGTCGACCTCTATCCCACCGTCGCCGATCTCTGCGACCTGAAGCCCGACAAGCGAGCCGAGGGCAAGAGCCTCCGCCCGGTACTGGAACGTCCCGACGCCCTTTGGAATCACGCCGCCTACACGCAGGTCGACTTCGGCGCCATCAACGCGGGCGGCAAGAAGAAGGCCGCCACGCCGGAACGTAAGGTCGGCCGCTCGGTCCGCACCGAGCGCTACCGCTATACGGAGTGGAACCAGGGCAAGCTCGGCGTCGAACT
>SYID01000127.1 GCA_005798925.1 Verrucomicrobiota bacterium | reverse complement strand
GCGGAGAGGGAGGGATTCGAACCCTCGGTACCTTGCGGTACACTGCATTTCCAATGCAGCGCGATCGACCACTCTGCCACCTCTCCTTTGTTAACAGCTAGAAGGTGCATCAAAGGGAGGGTGGGGGGTGGGTCAAGGGTGTTTAAGGAAGGGGCAGGGGTAGGGGTGGGGGTGGGGGCAGTTTTGTTGATCGATTGATCAGAGGGCCGGTTGGCCAGGGTTGGGCCGAAGAATGGGTAGGGATGCGACGACGTCGCATCCGTGGCTGACGGATATGGTATGCCCCGAAGGCATGCCCTGATTGGGCATGCTAAGCGGCGAACGGACGCGACGCCGTCGCGCCCCTACCTTATTTCGCGACTGCCTTCGCCCAGGAGTCCTTCAGGCCGACGGTGCGGTTGAAGACGGGCTTGCCGGGCCGGGAGTCCTTGGCGTCGGCGCAGAAGTAGCCGGTGCGTTCGAACTGCACGCGGGTGCTCGGCGCGAGGGCGAGGAGGGCGGGCTCGACGAAGCCGCGGATCGTCTTGAGCGAGCCGGGATTGAGGAGCGTGCGCCAGTCGGTGCCTTCGGGGATGTCGTTCAGGTCCTCGTGCGCGAAGAGCCGGTCGTAGAGGCGGACCTCGACGTCGCCGGCGTGCTTCTCCGAGACCCAATGGATGGTGCCCTTGACCTTGCGGCCGTCCGGGGCGTCGCCGCCGCGGGTGGCGGGATCGTAGGTGCAGGTGACTTCGGTGACGTTGCCGGCGGCGTCCTTCTTACAGCCGGTGCAGGTCACGAAGTAGCCCCAGCGGAGGCGGACCTCCTGGCCGGGCGTGAGGCGGAAATACTTCTTCTCCGGGATCTCCATGAAGTCGGCGCGCTCGATGAGCAGCGTCTTGGAGAAGGGCACCTGGCGGGTGCCGGCGGAGGGGTCTTCGGGATTGTTGACGGCCTCGAGTTCCTCGACCTGGCCTTCGGGGTAGTTCTCGATGACGAGGCGGACCGGGTCCAGCACCGCCATGAAGCGGGAGGAGGTCTTGTTGAGGTCGTCGCGGACGGCGTGCTCGAGGAGGGCGACGTCGGAGAGGGAGTTATGCTTCGTGATGCCGATCGTCTCGCAGAACTTGCGGACCGCGGCCGGGGTGTAGCCGCGACGGCGCATGCCGGAGATGGTGGGCATGCGAGGGTCGTCCCAGCCCGACACGCGTTTCTCCTGCACGAGTTCGAGCAGGCGGCGCTTGGACATGACGGTGTAGGTCAGGTTCAGGCGGGCGAATTCGATCTGCTGCGGCTTGGCGGGGGTGTCGAGCGTGCGGAGGAGCCAGTCGTAGAAAGGGCGGTGCACCTCGAACTCCAGCGTGCAGATCGAGTGGGTGATGCCTTCATACGCGTCCTCGAGCGGGTGGGCGTAGTCATACATCGGGTAGACGCACCACTTGTCGCCGGTGTTATGGTGATGGGCCTTGCGGATGCGGTAGATGACCGGGTCGCGCATGTGCATGTTCGGCGACGCCATGTCGATCTTGGCGCGGAGCACCGCCTTGCCTTCGTCGAACTCGCCGCGGGTCATCTTGGCGAAGGCCGCGAGGTTCTCGTCGACGGACGCGTCGCGGGTCGGGCTCGGCTTGCCGGGGTGTTTCTCGTCGCCATGGAATGCGCGGATCTGGTCCTGCGAGAGGAAGCAGACATAGGCCTTGCCCAGCTTGATCAGCCTGATGGCGTCGGCGTGCATGCGCTCGAAGTAGTTCGAAGCCTGGTAGTAGTGCTCGTGCCACTCGAACCCCAGCCAGCGGACGTCCTCCTTGATCGAGTCGACGTATTCGACCTCCTCCTTGGTCGGATTCGTGTCGTCCATGCGCAGGTGGCAGCGACCCTTGAATTCGAGGGCCAGGCCGAAGTTCAGGCAGATCGACTTCGCGTGGCCGACGTGCAGGTAGCCGGTGGGTTCCGGGGGGAAGCGGGTGGCGATGGACGCGTGCTTACCCGCGGCCAGGTCGGCGTCGATGATCTGCTGGATGAAGTGGCGGTGGGCCGCCGGCGCAGGGGATTCGGAGGACATGACGGGTCAGGCGGCGAAGGATTTCAGGCGGGCGAGGGTGGTGTCGCGGCCGAGGACGCGGAGGACGCCCAGCAGGTGGGCGCCGCCGCCCTGGCCGGAGACCGCGAAGCGCACCGGCGCGAAGTAATCGGTGGGCTTGCGCTCGTGCGCGGCGCCGACGGCGGCGAAGGCGGCCTCGAGGGCCGGCTCGTTCCAGGCGGCGGCTTCGAGGACGGGCAGCAGTTCGCGGACGCGGGCGACCGGGTCGCCGCCTTTCTTGGTGAGGTTGGCCTTGGCGCCCTCGTCCGGCTTGAAGTCGGCGGTGAAGAAGAAGCCCATGAACTCCGGCAGGTGTTCGAGCGAGACCACCTTTTCCTGCACGATGCCGAGGATCTCGGCGAGGCGGGCGTCGGAGACCGAAGCGTCGATGACCTTGGACTCGAGCAGGATCGGGCGGGCGAGCGCGGCGAACTCGGCGGCAGGCAGGTTGCGGAGCGTCTGGGCGTTGACGTGCGACATCTTGCGCTCGTCGAAACGGGCGTTGGATTGGTGCACCGCGGAGATCTCGAACTGCCGGATGATCTCCTCGATCGGCAGCACTTCCTTGCCGTCGGCGGGCGTCCAGCCGAGCAGGCAGAGGTAGTTGCGGACGGCGGAGGGCAGGTAGCGGCGCTGCTGGTATTCTTCGATGAGGGCGCCCTTGTCGCGCTTGGACATCTTGCCCGGGCCGTCGGTCTTGAGGATGAGCGGGATGTGGGCGTACTTCGGCGGTTCGACGCCGAAGGCCTTGAAGAGCTCGAGGTGCTTCGAGGTGTTGGAGAGGTGGTCTTCGCCGCGGATCACGTGCGTGATCCTCATCTCGATGTCGTCGACGACGTTGACGAAGTGGAAGACCGGTTCGCCGTTGGAGCGGAAGATGACGAAGTCGCGGTCTTCGACGCGGGCGACCTGGCCGCGGACCAGGTCGTGCAGCACCATCGGCGCGGCGTCGACCTTCTCGTAATCCTTCTTCAGGTGCTCGTCGTAGGCGGCGGTGCGGGCGCCCTCGAGGCGGAGCCACCAGGCGCCGTCCTTCTCATAGGCGCGGCCCTTGGCGGCGAGCTCCTGGAGCTTGGCCTTGTAGAGTCCGGTGCGCTGCGACTGGAAGTAGGGGCCGTAGTCGCCGCCGACCTCGGGCCCCTCGTCCCAATCCATGCCCAGCCAGCGCATCGAGTCGAAGATCACCTTCAGGAAGGCGTCGGAGTTGCGCTCCTTGTCGGTGTCCTCGATGCGGAGGATGAACTTGCCGCCCGTGTGACGGGCGTAGAGCCCGTTGAACAGGGCCGTGCGGGCGCTTCCGATATGGAAGAAGCCGGTGGGGCTGGGGGCGAAGCGGACGCGGACCTGGGACATTGGGATAGGGAAAGGGGTAGGGGGTGGGGTAGGGGGTGGTAAAGCCGGAATCGGTTCCCAACAAAGAACCCCTCGGGAGGAGGCCTCCGGAGGGGTTCCAGCGGGCCTGCGGACTCCCTTACTTGGGCTGGGCGGGCGGCGGGACGACGTCCTGCACGATGCCGATTCCGGTGAAGTAGGCGTTGCGCTGGGAGATGCGCTGGGCGAAGACGCGGCTCTCTTCGGCGCCGCTCTTGTCCTCCGGCAGGTCCTTCTTGGCCGGCCGGATGAAGACGTAGTCGCCGTTCGCGACGCGGATGGCGGAGGTCACCTGGCCCACGCCGGCGGCTTCGATGAGCAGGCCGGTGTTCTCGTTGGCGGCGGTGATCTCGGCCGGCACGGCGTAGACCGTGAAGGCCTCGGGCGAGGTCAGCTTGAGCTGGCGGGCCTTGGCGCTGTCGGTGAAGCTCTTGCCGGCGGCGAGGTCGGACCGTAGGGCCTTGCCGACCTTGGCGACTTCCTCGGCGAGGAGGCGGTTGAGCTGGGACTTCTGCCAGTTGGCCACGGCCTTGGCCTTGACCTCCTCGAAGCTCGGCAACCGGTCGGGGGTGCGCTGGTTGAGGAAGACGAACGTGGCGCCCTCTTCGGAGCGGTAGACTTCGGTCCGCCATTCGCGTTCGTTGAGCTCGCCGGCTACGCGGAGCGCTCCCTCGGGGATTTTGGCGATGGCCGGGCTGGACGTGACGTCGAAGGCCGGGATGGTCGTCACCTTGGCGCCCTTCGCCTTGATCCAGGCGGCGAACTCCTTGCTGTCGGCCTTGGTCGCGTCGACCGGAAACTTATCGGCGAGCTCGTCGGAGACCTGGCCGGCGAGGTTCGTGACGGCGCGGTCGGCGCGGACGAGCTTCTCGAGCTCGGCGCGCTTGGCGAGGGCCTGTTCCTTCACCTTGCCCGTCTCAAACTTGAATTTTTCGGCCTGATTATAGCCCATGTTGATGATTTCGTCGTCGGTCACCGGGGCCGTGTCGGCGGCGGTCGGGGCGATGGTCACGGCGGTGACGGCGACCTGAGCGGGCAGGCGGTAGTCTTCGATGTTGGCCACGAAGGCCTCCTTGGCCTTGGCTTCGTCGACCTTGATCTCGGGCTTGAAGCCGGCGGCCGAGAAAGCGGCGACGTCGACCGTCCACTTGGTGCGCTCGCGGTCGAGGATGCGCTTCACCTGGGCGGAGGTGGCGTGGCCCGAACCGGCCAGGGTGCCGACGGCCTTCTGGATGCGCCACATGTCCTTGACGTAGGTTTCAAAACGGGCGCGGACCTCGAGATCGGTGACGTTCAGTCGCTTGGCGGCGAATTCCAGGAATTTGTTCAGGCCGTCGGCGCCGCTGCCATCGGGGGCCGTGGTCATCTCACGGGCGATGCGGCGGATCTCGACCTCGGAGGGGTCGGGGATGTCGAGGCCGTCGGCGAGGCTGAGTTCGGCGACACGCTGCACCAGGCCGTTGGGGTCGATGCGCTGGCCGGTCATCTGGCCGAAGAACACCGCGTCATTGAAGCGGGAACGGACGGCCGGGTCGTTGAGGTTGACGCCTTGGTAGACGTAGGCGGGGCCGCCGGTCAGGGCGCCGCGGCCGGCGAACCCGTAGAAGACGAAGGAGACCACGATGATCACCAGCAGGAAGCCGAAGATCAGGCGGTGGTGCTTGCCGGTGGCGTTCTGGAGCCAGGTAATCATTCGGGCAACTTACCCCAGCCTTTCGGCGGGTGTCAACCCGTCCAAATCCCCTCCGGCGCTTGCTTCCGGAGGGCTTATGGACATCCCTTGGGCGTGCCCAAGCCCCTCTGCTGCATCGTCGCCGTGGCCCGCAACGGGGTCATCGGCAAGGCGGGCAAGCTTCCGTGGCATATCCCGGAAGACTTGGCCTGGTTCATGGACCAGACCAAGGGAGGCGTGATGATCGAAGGGCCGGCCTGTTACGCCGAACTCGGCAAGGCCTTGCCGGGCCGGGGGACCGTGGTCGTCTCGCGGGATCCCAACAAGGTCTTCCCGGGCGCCGAGCGCGCCGCTTCCTTGGCCGAGGCCATCGTCATCGCTGACCGGATGGACGAGTGGCCGGGTCCGGTCTGGATCACCGGCGGCGAAAGGATCTACGCCGAGGGGACGCCCTTGTGCGATCGCCTGTTCATCACGCGCATCGACCGCGACTTCGAAGGCGACCGTTTCTTTCCCGCCGACTGGCGGAAAATCTTCACCAAACTCGTGTCGTCGAAGAAGGGCGAGCATGAGGGACTAGGGTATCGGTTTGAAGTTTGGGAACGGTGAGCGCGGCTGACGTCGCGAGGGGGGCGCGTGGGCAAGGTGACACGTGGGCAAGGGGAAGGCTTAACTCAAGGGGAGGCCGGAATGTATGCTTCAGACATTTTTCCCCGGCTAATTATCCGGTTTCCCTTTGAGCTATGTCTCGAGGTAGGGGCGCGACGGCGTCGCGTCCGTTGATGGTCCCGACCCTACCCCTTGTCCCCGTGCCAGCGAAACCCTTGCCCCCTTGTCTCTGACACGCATAGTCGCGTCATGCTGCTCCCCCTGCTCCTGCTGGCTGCGATTCCGCCGACCATCTCGGAAGAGTCGAAGGTCCCTCCGTACGCGCTGCCCGATCCGCTCGTGTGCGCCGACGGACGCAAGGTCACGGACGTGAGGATGTGGAACGAGGTCCGCCGTCCGGAGGTCTTCCGCCTCGTCGAGGAGAACATGTTCGGCCGCACGCCCGACACCTCGAAACTGCGGTCCGAGGCCGTGGTCGAAGTCCGTGAGCAGTCCCGGCAAGCCTTCGGCGGCAAGGCTACGCGCACCCAGTTCAAGGTCTGGCCGATCGGCAAGAAAGGCCCGTCGTTCGACCTGCTTCTCTACGTGCCCAACGCGGCCAGGCGTCCGGCTCCCGTCTTCGTCGGGCTGAACTTCGGCGGCAACCATACGACCACCGCAGATCCGGCGGTCTTCGTCGCGTCGACCTGGGTCTCGAAGCAGTGGGCGATGAAAGATACCGTCCAAGCGGACCCCGCCTTGCGCGGCGGACAGGCCCGGCGCTGGGAATATGAATACCTTCTGGACCGCGGCTATGCCTCGGCCACGGCCTACTACGGGGATTTCGAGCCCGATCATCCTGAAGGCTGGAAAGCCGGCTTCCGCGCGGCGATCTCGCCGGACGGCGCGAACGCGAAATGGCAAGACGGCGAGTGGGCCGCCATCGGCTGCTGGGCCTGGGGCCTGTCGCGCATGCTTGACGTGCTCGAGCAGGTCCCGTCCGTCGACGCCAAGCGCGCCGCCGTGCACGGTCATTCGCGCCTGGGCAAAGCCTCGCTCTGGGCCGGCGCGCAGGACCCCCGTTTCGCCTTCGTCATCTCCAATAACTCCGGTTGCGGGGGCGCCGCGCTCAACAAACGGATCTTCGGCGAGACGGTCGGCGTGATCAGCGGACATTACAAGGGGCGCGGTTTCCCGCATTGGTTCACCGCCCGCTTCGCGACCTTCTCCGAGAAGGAAGACCAGCTGCCGCTCGACGCGCATTATCTCCTCGCGCTCGCCGCGCCGCGTCCGCTCTACGTCGCCAGCGCTTCGGAAGACAGCTGGGCCGATCCGCTCGGCGAGTTCCTCGGCGCCGCGCATGCCGATCCGGTCTATCGCGTGCTCGGCCAGCCTGGCCTCGGCACTCGGGAACAGCCCCCCATCGGCCAGCCCGTCGGCCTGACCGTCGGCTATCACCTTCGTTCCGGCAAGCACGACATCCTGCTCGAGGACTGGAAGAACTACGCGGATTTCGCCGACCGCGTCATGCCGGCCAAGTGAGCCGGGGCGGGGAAGGGTTGACTCCCCGGGGGCTCCGCGGCTTCATCGGGGGCAGGTACCCGTATTTCAATGGATAGAATTCTGGCCTCCGAAGCCGGCGATTTGGGTTCGAATCCCAACGGGTGCACCACTTTGAGGCGAGCGTAGCTCGCCAAGGCGAAGACAGAACTCAAAGGGAAACCGGAGACCGGATGATTGGCTGGGGTGCAGGACCGCAGCATTTATTCCGGTTTCCGGTCTCCCTTTGCTTTAATTGCCCGCTGTATCCGGCTCCTGTTCACCCGTCACCCTGCTGCCGACGGTGAGCATCACGAGGAAGCCGATGACGGCGTAGCAGACCGCCGAGCCGAGGAGGACGTTGCGCAGCCTGAAGAGGTCGGTCATCCAGCCCATGATGATCGCGGCGAAAGGCAGGAAACCGAAGAAGCTCAGGCCGGCGACGGCGGACACGCGGCCGCGGAGCTCGGCGGGAGAACGTTCCTGGACGATGGTGTTGGCGAGACCGACGAGCGTGGAGACGCCGACCGCGAGGCTGACGAGGGAGAGTCCGGCCCAGACGAGTCCGGTGGCCAGGCTGAGGCTCACCAGCGCCCCGCAGGCGAGGACCATGCCGGTCAGGATGGCGAGGCGACGCAAGGCCGGGCGCAGGGCCATGATCAGCAGGGAGCCGGAGACCGAGCCGAGGCCGGAGCAGAGCATCAGCAGGCCCATCTGCTCGGCCGTGGCCTTGAGGTCGCTGCGCGCGTAAATCGGGAGCAGGACGATGATGACCGGGAAGACGAAGAGCGTATTGGTGGCCAGGAGGGCGACCATCGCGAGGCTCGGCTTGTCCTGCCGGACATGCCGGAAGCCCTCCCCGGCGCCGCCCTGGCGCTTCTGTTCTTCTTCCGCCGTGCCCAGCGGCCGGCGCGGCAGCGTGGCCAGCGCGATCATCAGCGCCACGAACGAGACCGCGTTGAGGTAGAAGGCCCATTCCGCGCCGTAGCGCCCGACGAGGTAGCCGGCGGCGGCGGGACCGACGAGACGGGTGGCGTGGAAGACCGCCCGGTCGACGGAGATGGCCTTGGCGACGTTTTCTTTGGCGACGAGTTCCGGCACGATCGCGGCGGCGGCGGGCATCTCGAACGAGCTGGAGACTCCGAGCAACGCCGCGGCGGCGATCAGGTGCCAGGTGTGCAGGGCGCCGTGCGCGATGAGCTGGCCGATCGCGAGCGCGAAGCCGATCTGGGCGACCTGGCAGGCCTGCAGGATGAGACGCTTGTCGTGACGGTCGGCGCAGGCTCCGCCGAGGCGGAAGAGCAGGAGCATCACGACCCCGCTTGCGAGGTGCGGGGCGGCCTGCAGGAGGCCTTCGTAGCTCTGGAGTCCGTCGCGGGCCACGACTTCGGTCATCACCCAGCCGAGCGCCATGCCTTGCATCCAGGTGCCCGTCATCGAGATGCCTTCGCCGACCATGTAACGCATGAACGGCCCGTTCGGGAAACGTTCGACGGCAGGATGGGCGGACGGGGAGGACATC
>SYID01000126.1 GCA_005798925.1 Verrucomicrobiota bacterium | reverse complement strand
GCCACGTCGAGGGGCGCGAGCAGCGCGGTCGCGAAGGTCGCGAGGAAGACCGTGCGATCCTGCGCGCCGGACTTCAGGATCAGCTTCACCGCGGAGAAGTTGGCGAGCTCGATCTCGGCGAGGATGACGAGGATCGCGAGGGTCGAGAGCGGGACGGCGGCGACCATCGGCCGCGCGAGGAAGAGGGCGCCGAGGATGAACACCCCGCAGAGCAGGGAGGCCATCGCCGTCCGCGCGCCGCTGGCGACGTTGAGCGCCGACCGGCTGATCGAGCCGGAAGCGGCCATGCCGCCCGTGAAGGCGCAGGCCACGTTGGCCATGCCCAGGCCGAAGACTTCCTGGTGGAGGTCGGAAGGCCGGCCGGTCTTGAGAGCGGAGGCCCGGGCGTTGGCGGTGCCTTCGATCACGACCAGCACCGCGAGCGCGAGGGCCGGCGAGAACAGCGTCGAGAACGTCCGGGCGGAGAAGTCCGGCAGTTGCAAGGCGGAGGCCGGGCCGGCGGCCTGGCCGACGTACCCGACCAGGTCGCCCCGGGCGCCTTGCGCGAGGGCCACGTTCTGGGCGAGGATCGCGCCGAAGGTGGCGATCAAGACCGCGACCAAGATGGCCTTGCCGGCTCCGTGTTTCGGACGCAGCAGGAAGTAAGCGACGCCCGTGACGACGGCGAGGCCGACATCCGGATTGATGAGCGCGCGCCCCATGCGCGCGGCCGTCCAGAGCACTTCGGGCAGGGATTCGTCGGCGTGGTCGCCGGGCATGCCCAGGGCGGTCGGCAGCTGGAGCGCGATGACGCGGAGCGCGGCGGCGGCGATATAGGCGGCGATCACCGTGCGGGGCACGAAGTCGGCGAAGCCGCCCAGTCGCAGCCAGGAGGCCAGCAACAGGAAGCCGCCGGTCATCAGCACCAGCGTCGGCAGGGCCGAGGCGCGCAGTTCCGGATTGATCGCGCCGAGCGTGGCGAAGGAACCGAGCAGCAGGGCCGCCGAAGCGTTGGTCGGGCCGGCGGACAGGTTGGCCGAGCCGCTGAAAAGCGGGGCGACCGCGGCGGCGACGCCGCAACCGACCAGCCCGCACCAGATCGGCAGGCCGGCCTTCATCGCGAAGGCCATCGACATCGGGAAGGCCAGCAACGCCACGTTGAGGCCCGCGATCAGGTCGGCCTTGAACGTCGGGCCATCCGTCGCCGCGAGGACGCCGGCGAAGGGGAAGAGCCGCGGGCGCGGCAGGCGGGCGAGCTGTCGGCCGAAGTCGCGGAGGACGGCGAGGATGCTGAGAAGGCCGCGGAGCACGCCGTGTTTGAAGCGTCTCCGCGGGCGGCCTTCAACCGATTTCGTCCTCAGTCGAAGGCCTCGGGGCAGAGCTGCGCGATCAGGGACTGCTGAAGCAGGCCGAAGCAGGCGTAGCAGGCGAGGGCGTGGCGCTGCTCGGTCGGCAGCGCGTCGTCGTCCAGGTCCTCCGCGCTTTCCAGCCGGGCGTCGGTGATGTCGGCGAAGACCAGGTCGCGCAGGGCGAGGCGGACGGCGGAAAGGGCGCGCAGGAAGGCCTGCGCCTGGGCTTCATTGGGCAGGACGATCACGGCCGGATCGCCTTTGGCGCTCGCGAAGGCGACGGCCAGCAGGCGGGCTTCTTCGGCGGCCTGCGACGAGAGCGTCTCGGTCCAGAAGCCGGCGACCTCGGCGTCGGCGGAGGGGATGCTGGCGCGGTTGACCGAGACGCGCGCGGCGGCCGGGGCGACGAGGCGGAGCAGGTCGGTCAGGACCGTGCGGGCCTCCTTCGTCATCGTCAGGCGCAGCTCAGCCATCTTGCTCGAGGAGGGAGTTGAGGTGCCATTGCTGCAGTTCGAGCGAAAGCATCTCCGCGCGTTCGCGGCCGCCGGTCCAGACCGTGGCGCGGCCTTCGGCATGGACGGCGCGCATGAGCCGTTTGGCTTCGGGCGCCGCGATGCGCAGCACGCTCATGAAGGCCATCACGACATAGGCCTGGTAGTTGATCGGGTCGTTCAGCACGACCACGTTCCACCGGGGCGCCGCCGAGACCAGCGACTCAGTCTTGATCTCGGGTTTGAGTTTCGGCTTGGCCATCGGGGCGCAGGTCAGTCCGGGAACGTAACGTCTCCCGAAGTTTCCGCAAGCCGTCGATGAGCTCATCCGCGCGGGTCCGCGCCGTGGTTTCGGCGGGCTGGCGTTCGAGCTGGTGGGCGAGCCGGGCCAGGCTGCCGCAGGCCATGAGCGAAAGCATGCCCTTGGCGCCGTGGGCCTCCCGGCCGAGGGTGTCGGGCTCGCCGGCGTCTCGGGCCGAGCAGAGGCGGCCGATGATCTCGTCGGCGTGGCGCAGGAAGGCGCGGGCCGCGGCCCGGAGGTCTTCGGCGTCATCGCTTTCGGCGGCCTCGAGGTTGGCGGCGAACTCGTCTTCCCGTCGGAGGCTGAGGGCGGCGTCCTGGCTGGCGGCGAGGACCTCGAGTTTTTCGATCAATTCGGCGCCGCGGACCGGCTTGGCGAGGTAGGCGTCGAAGCCGGCGGCCTCGCAGCGGGCCCGGTCCAGTTCCTGGGTCATGGCCGTCAGGGCGAGGAGAGCGGTGCGGCGTCGCCCGCGAGCCTGTTCTTCGGCGCGGATCGCCGCGGCGACCGAAAGCCCGTCCATGATCGGCATCTGGATGTCGAGCACGGCCACGTCGAATTCCTTGGTCCGCCACAGGTCGAGGGCGGCGGAGCCGTCGACGGTCGCGCTGACGTCATGGCCGGCGCGGCGCAGGCGGGCGCTGGCGACCTCACGGTTGACTTCATTGTCCTCCGCCAGCAGCACCCGCAGGCGCCGGGCGACGCGCAGGTGGCTGGCGGTCGACTCGGTGTCGTCGAGCGCGGGGGGCTCGGTGCTGAAACGGGTCCAGAGCGCGGTCAGGCTCACCGGGCGGAAGAGCTGGGCTTGGCTGCGGAACTCGACTTCGGAGGACGTCACCAGGATCACCTGTTCGCGGGGGAAGGCCGGCAGGCGGGGGCTGACGTCGTCGGGCAGGTCGATGATGGCGCGATGGAAGGGCTCCTCGGCGGCCGCGGCGGCGGCCCAGAGGGCTTCCGCCGATTCGTAGGTGTCGGCCAGGACGCAGTTCGCGCCCCAGGTCGAGAGCGATTCCGCGAACCAGCGGCGCACGTCGGGATGTCCGCCGACGACGAGGATCTTCTGTCCCGTGAGCGCCGGCCGGGGCGGCGGGGCGAAGGCCGGGTTGGGCTCGACCATGATGGCGGCCTCGAAGGTCGAGCCGACGCCGACTTCGCTCGCGACCTTCATGTAGCCGTCCATCGCCTGCGTCAGGCTGCGGACGATCGTCAGGCCCAGGCCGGTGCCGCCGAAGCGGCGCGTCGTCGACGGATCGGCCTGCGTGAAGGGCTCGAAGATGCTCTCCAGCCGGTCGGCCGGGATGCCGATGCCCGTGTCGCGGACCGTGAGCTGGGCGCGCAGGCGACCGTTCCGATCCTCGAATTCCAGCGCCGCGTGCACGTGGCCGTTCTCGGTGAATTTCACGGCGTTGCCCACGAGGTTGGCGATCACGCGGCGGAACTTGATCGGGTCGCCGAGGACGGACTGCGGCGAATCGGCCTTGACGAGGGCCGCCAGCTCGACGCCCTTGCGGCCGGCCTGGTGCTGGAACTGGGCGGCGACTTCCTCCAGGGCGCGGACGGGGTTGAAGGGGATGCTTTCGATCGTCACGTTGCCGCGGTCGAGGCGGGAGAAGTCGAGCACGTCGCGCACGGTGTCCTCGAGTTCGCGCGCGCAGGACTGGATCTTGCGGAGCACCTCGGGCGTCGGCCCCGTCGGCGATTCGAGGTTGGTCTCGCAGAGCCCCTGGATGGCGTTGATCGGGTTGCGGATCTCGTGGGTCACGTTGGCCACGAACTGCCATTTCGCGGCGGCGACCTCCTCGGCTTTCTCCAGCGCGATCCGCAGGCGGTTATGTTCGTCGACCGATTCCGTGATGTTGAGCGCGAAGGTCAGCAGGCCGTTGGGCAGGCCGCCGCCGCCCTTGATGCGTTCGTGGACGACGCGGACGAGGCGGGAGCGGCGGTCCTGGGTCTCGAAGTGCATGACCGCGTGCAGGACGCGCTGGCCGGTGCGGATGACCTCTTCGTCGAACTGCCGGAACTGCTCGGCGGTCTGCGCCGAGAGGATGTCGGCGAGGGTGAGGTCGGCGACGTACCCGCGGTAGGGCAGGGCAAGGAACTCGTCGAGGCTGCGGCTGGTATGCAGGATGCGTCCTTGCAGGTCGCGGAAGATGATGAAGTCCGGCGAGTTCTCGATGAGGGTGCGGGCGAGGCTCATGCCCGAGCGGGGTGTGAGGATCGGGGCGCCGTTGACCTGCGGGTCCTCGGCGAAGATCAGCCAGACCTGCCGGTCGAACCTCGGGTCGGGCTGCAGGATGATCTTGGCGGCGCGGATCGGCTCCCCGGCCTGGGCGTTGCGCAGCTCGAGCATCCCGCTCCAGGCGGACCAGCGCGCGGCGGAATAGAGGAGGGTCGAGGCCGGCTGGCCGTTCTCGAGTTCCAGGAACAGCCGGTCGATGTTCGTCCCGGTCTGGACCTTGCGGCCGACGGTGCGTTCGACGAGCGGGTTGGCGAACAGCACCTCGCCCTTGCGGGAGCAGACCAGGAACGGCCAGGGGAGCACGTCGGGCAATGTGGAGAGGTCCGCCATCTGGGAGAGCAGGATGAGGGGTCCGCCGGGGCGGGACAATCCTCCATGTGATGAGGGGAAGGCACTAACCTGTCAGGGATAGGGATAGGGGTAGGGGCGGGATAGGGAGTGTAGTGATTAAGTCGATACAATGAGATCCGGGCATGACGGACGACCCCGGGTTCGCCGGGGTCGTGTCTTGCTTTTGGTGCTCAGGAAGGGACTTGAACCCTTACGCTTTAGGGGCACTGGAACCTGAATCCAGCGTGTCTGCCATTCCACCACCTGAGCATTAAAGCGGACATGCGAGCAAAGGGTTAGCCCCCGCTCTGTCAAGGTCAGGGCTGACGCAAGGTCCGTAGCATGTAGACGCAATCGAGTTTCTGCCCGAATTTGCGACCGACGGCCTTCAGCAGCCCGGCTTCGACGAAGCCCATCGCGGCGTGAAGCCGGCGGCTGGGGGTCTGTTCGCCCGAAATCCTCGCGATGACGGATTCGTGGCCGAGCGCCTCGGCGCGGCGGAGCAGCTCGCCGAGCATGAGCTTGCCTAGGCCTTGGCCGTGGCGGGCCTGCTCGATGAAAACGGAATCTTCCACGGTCGTGGACCAGCCTTGGCGGGTGTTATAGGTGGAAAGGGAGCCCCAACCGACCACTTTACCCTCGATTTCGACGACCAAGGCAGGGTGGGCGGGGGTGCGGGCCTTCAGCCATGCCAGCCGGCCTTCGTCGGATTCCTCCGTCAGGTGCCAGGTGCAGGTGCTGGTCCGGACATAATGGTTATAGATGGCGTTGATCGCCCGGACATCGGCGGGGAGGGCTGGGCGGACGCGGGGTTCCATGGGCGGATTCAAAGCCCCTGCGGAAGCTTAAACAAGCATAGGAAATCCCGTTGACAGACGTCCTGCGGCCACCTTTGTTGGCCGACCTGCCGTGATCAAAACGGCTCCCTCGACCATGAAAGTCTCCTCCTCCCTCAAGTCGCTGAAGAAGCGCCACCCGAATTGCCAGGTAGTTCGCCGCAAGGGCCGTATCTACGTGATCAACAAGACGCACCCTCGCTACAAGGCGCGTCAGGGCTAACCCCTCATCCCCCCTCTATTTATGAAGAAGGAAGGCCATCCTGAATATAACAACGTCGTCTTCGTGGATGTCTCCACGAACCGCGAATTCCCGGCTCGTTCGACCATGAAGTCGAAGGAGACCAAGGTGATCGACGGCGTCGAGCATTTCGTCATCCGCCGCGAAGTCACCATGGACTCTCACCCCGCCTACACCGGCGAGAAGCGCTTCGTGGACTCCGCCGGTCGCGTCGAGAAGTTCAACACCAAGTTCCGTCGCAAGTAAGCCGACCTCCTGGTCGTCCTGGCGCCCGCCTGTTCCGGCGGGCTTTTTGTTGTCCGGAGGTCAGGAAGGTCCATGCGGGTGGCTTTTCGTCGGGTATTTTGGGGCGTTTTAATCAACACTCAGAGGCCGTTTGGTCGGAGAACGGCGAACGTGGTTATTTATTTAAATTACTCTATATCAATATTTTATGACAATATACACGGGGGTATGTGAACAGCTGTGAATAAAGGGTGTAAAAATCGTCTTAAGGTGGTTTTTTGAGCATATTGTGCTTGATTTTGTCACGTTCACGGAGCAATACTGCCTACGCTATGAAGCATATCCTCCCGATCCTCACCCTCACGACCCTTGCTGCCGCTGCCTCTGCCCAGAGCGCTGCCGCTGGTCTCTCCTACAACCGCGCTGGTGTTAATTACAACACCGACGCCGCCGCCGGCGACAACGGTTACTCCGTCTCGGTCGAAGCCCTCGTCGGCTCCTCGAACGTCTGGGTCGGCGCTTCCGCTGACCTGAACGCCGCTGGCGAAGACGAAGTCTCCGTCGGTTACCTGTTCAAGAACGTCGCCGCTGGCATCGACGCCACCGTCGCCGTGTCCTCGAACGACACCTACGGCGTGATCCTCCGTCGCTCCCTCAACGAAGTCGTTTCTGGCCTCGAAGCCCGCTTCGTCTGGGCCCAGGCCACCGGCTCTGACCGCACCAACGGTTACCTCTACGAGCTCGCTTACAACGTGAACTCGAAGTACCAGGTCGCTGTTTCGGTCGCCGACGTCGAAAACGCCGACGAAGAGGTCTCCGTCTCCGTTCGCTACAACTTCTAATCTTCGGATCAGAAGCTGACCTAAGGGCCCCGGCAACGGGGCCCTTTTTGTTTTTACCGGAGATCGGTCGATGGCGGTCAGGTGACGAATAAACGACAAAAACGCATTTTGGTGTTGTTTTCTCAACCGAGTTGCCTATCAAGGGACACGCATATGAAGCACATCCTCCCGATCCTCACCCTCACGACCCTTGCTGCCGCTGCCTCTGCCCAGAGCGCTGCCGCTGGTCTCTCCTACAACCGCGCTGGCCTCAGCTACAACACCGACGCCGGCGCTGGCGATAACGGCTACTCCCTCTCGGTCGAAGCCCT
>SYID01000125.1 GCA_005798925.1 Verrucomicrobiota bacterium | reverse complement strand
TTGACGCGGGAAGCGGCGAGGTTGCCGATCCGGCGCTTGGCTTCGGCGTCCTCGATCTTACGGTCGTCGAGCGGCGGGAAGTTACGATTGAAGTCGGACAGCGCGCCACCATGGGTGCGCGTGATGCGCCGTTGGTTCTCCAATTCGGTCAGATCGCGGCGGGCCGTCGCCTCGGAGACGTTGAACTGCTTGCAGATCTCCAGGACAGGCACGTACCCGACTTTGGAAAGAAGTTTGGCGATGGATTCTCGACGGGCTTCGATGATGTGGCGGGCAACTTTCATGATCAAAAAACAGGGACTTAGGGTGTTGGAAGACAGCTCGGTTATGAGCGTTCCCAATCGAGCAATCAATAACTCAATTCGATATGATTGCTGACCTAGGGTTATTTCGCACAATATACATTATGTCTAGTTTAGTATTACATCGTAAAGAATGGGTTATCATTGAGGTTTTCCCTATTTACTTGGGGTATCTCAGGAATTCGGCATCTTATGCACGCCCCATGAGAGCCGTGTTTCGCTCATATTTTACTTACTTGGCCGCGTTGGGGCTGCTGTTGTCCGGTTGCGCCACCGGGCCGGAACCGTCGCTCGTCGAAGCGCGAGCCGAACCCGTATTCGACGGACTGAGGATCGAACAGGGTCCGCCATCTCTCGGATGTGAACCGCGGGCGCATCCGGTGTCGGTCTTGGTCCTTCACCACACGGCCGGCTCCCTGCCCTCCTCATTGGAGATCCTCCAGGGCAAGGACCCCAAGCACAAGGTGGGTGTCCATTACGTGGTCACGGACGAGCCCAAGCCCCGGGTCATCCGCATGGTGCTCGAGTCGATGGCCGCATACCACGCCGGGAAGAGCGCCTGGGGCCCGCTCGAGGGTCTGAACCAACATTCGATCGGGATCGAAGTCATCAATTACGACGGCAACGTCTACGGGTATTCCGATGCGCAGGCTGACATCCTGTTCGCGTTGTGTTCGGAGATCGTCCGCCGCCACGACCTTCGCCCGTGGAACATCGTCGGTCACTCCGACGTCTCGGTCGGCCGCAAGGTCGATCCCGGGTCGAAGTTCCCTTGGGCGAAGCTCGCCTCCTTGGGCGTCGGCGCCTGGCCCTTGCCCGATGACGTCGCGCGCAGCCTGGCCCGCGACCCCGATCTTTCCCCCGACCGCGTACGTGGTCAGCTGAAGGCTTACGGCTATGCGGTCGAACCCGGAGATCCCGGTCTAAGGCTCGCGACCGAGGCCTTTCAGCGTCATTTTCGTCCGGCCAAGGTGGATGGCGTGATCGACCGCGAGACGGTCGCCCTCCTCGAGGCCCTGCTTCTTCGTTACCACGGCGACACTCACCGCCGACCCGCCCTCACGCCCTGAGCTGCACGCCGGCGAAGCGGAGCACTTTGTTGGCGTAGCCACGCAGCAGGTCGCGTTCCGGATAGCCCAGACGGTCCAGGTACAGCGCGTAGACGACCATCCCGGACACGCCGGCGACGCCCATCGAGACGACAAGATTCAGCTTCTCGTCCAGATGGCCGGTCAGGACGCCGTGCAGGAAGCTGTAGCCGTTGAAGGCGATGATGCCGAGCACGAGCGACCCGATGAAGACCTGCGCGGCCGGCTTGAGCAGGCTCTCCTCCAGGAATTCCGGCGCGTGCTTCCGCAGGTAATGCCTGAGCACGAGATACTGCCAGACGGTCGACGCGGCGTTGGCGACGGCGAGGCCTTCGACGCCATGCCCCATGCCGACCGCCGTCACCGAACCGACCGCGTTGACGGCCAGCGCATGGAGCGCGGCGATGAACGTCGAGCGCGTCTGCCCGGCGACGTTCAGCGCCCGCGTCACGATGGAGATCATCGCATGGAACGGCATGGCGACGGCGAAGAGGACGAGGAGATGGCTGGTGGCGAGGCAGTTGCCTTCGTTGAAGCGTCCGTATCGGAACAAAAGCTGGACGATCGGCACGGCCAGCGCGGCCAGGCCGAACGCGGCGCCGACGTTGACGGCCAGGACGAGTCGCATGCCGCGGGCGTAGTTGCGCGCCAGCGCCGCGACGTCACGGCCGGCGAAGGCGGTCGCGAGCGCCGGGAAGATCACGACGGCGACCGAGGCCGAGAACAGGCCGATCGGCAGCTCGACGATCCGGTTGGCGACGTAGTAATACATCAGGCCGGCGTCGCTGACGTCGTAGGCGAGCGCCCGGGAGACCAGGACGTTGACCTGCTGGACGCCGGCGCCGAGCGCGGCCGGCAGGAACGCGACGCCGAGGGTCTTCCAGGCGGCTTCGTCGACATGCACCAGGCCGGGGCGCCAGCCTTCGCGGCGCAGCCCCCAGAGCGGGATGAGCAGCTGGAAGGCGCCGCCGACCAAGGCGCCGCCGCAGAGCCAGACGGCCTTGTCCATGTCGCTCGAGGCGAAGTTTTCGCCGAAGACGCCCAAGGCGACGATCATGCAGAGGTTCAGCACCCCGGAGGCGATCTCCGCCAGGCCGAAACGACCGGAGAGGTTCACCGCCGAAGTGAACAAGGCGGCGACGCAGATGAGCGGCATGTACGGCATGCAGATCGCGGTGAGCACGGCTGCTTCGCTCCTGCCGGCCGAGGCGAAGTCGTAAGCCAGCGCCGTGCCGATGCCGATGAGCGTCAGGCCGATCATCCAAGGCAGCACCTTGCGGAGGACGAAATTAAGCCAGCCGAACGTCGCCAAGCTGCCTTCCTTGACGGATTTGTCCGCGAGCACGGGCACGATGGCCGCGCTCAACGCGCCTTCGCCGAGGAGACGCCGGAAGAGGTTCGGGATCTGGAAGGCGATGACGAACGCCGAGCCGATGGCCGAAGCGCCGAACACGGCGGCGATCAGCTGGTCGCGGAACAGCCCGAGGACGCGCGAGACCATCGTCCAGGAGGCGGTCTTCGCCATGGCCTGGTACTGGCGCGTCTGCTCGGTCATGGGCTCAGGGCTGGATCGCGCGCATGCCTTCCTCGAGCACCGCGCGGAGGGCCGGGACGAGATCCGTGCGCGGGACCTCGGCCTCGCTGCGTTCGGCGAGGCTGCGCACCTTGGCGACGCCCTTGGCGACCTCCGCGCCGCCGTAGACGAGGGCATATTTGGCGCCGGCGTTCTCGGCGGCCTGGATGAGTTTGGGGAACTTGCCGTCCTTCAGGTTGTACTCCACGCGGAAGCCGGCCCGCCGCAGGTCGGCGAGGTCCGCGAGCGCGGCGTTCCGGGCGTCGTCGCCGAGGATCATGACGTAGAAGTCGGGTCCGTCGGCGTAGGCGGGGATGAGTTTCTTGAGCTCAAGCAGGTCGCGCAGGGTCACGTCGCCCATGCCGAAGCCGACGGCCGGCAGGTCAGGTCCGCCGAGTTTCCTGACCAAGGCGTCGTAACGGCCGCCGCCGGCGAGCGCACGGGCTTCGCCGCCCGTCTCGAAGGCCTCGAACACGAAGCCGGTGTAATAAGCGAGTCCGCGGACGATGGTGAGGTCGATGGCGACGCACTCCGCGAAGCCCATGGCGGCGAGCGTGCCGAGAAGCTGCTTCCACTCGGCGAGTCGGGCGGTCATCGCGGCGTCGTCACCGGCGAGCCTTTCCAGGTCGGCGAGGGATTTCGTGTTCGCAAAGGCCCGGGCGGCTTCGAGGGCCTCGGCCGGGCCGACCGACGTGCCTGCGAGGGCCGCCGTCATGGCGTCGAGGAGGTCCTTCGGCGCCCCCCGCTCGAGCTTGTCCACGACCCCTAGCACGGCGCCGGCCTGCGCTTCGGGGACGCCGAGGCTGGCGAGGTAACGGAACCAGAGCGTGCGGTCGGAGACGCGGATGCGGAAATCGTCCTGCGTCAGGCCGAAGCCCAGGAGACAGTCTGCGCAGAGCGCGATGATCTCGGCGTCGGCCGCGGGACCGGCTTCGCCGAGGAGGTCGGCGTTGAGCTGGTAAAAGGCGCGGAGACGGCCCTTCTGCGGCTTCTCATAGCGGTAGTTCTCGCCGATCGCGAACCAGCGGATCGGCTTCGGCATGCCGTTAGCCTTGGCGCCGACCATGCGGGCCAAGGACGGGGTCATCTCGGGTCGCAGGCTGACCTTGCGGCCGCCCTTGTCTTCGAAATTGAAGAGCTGCCGGACGATTTCCTCGCCTGATTTCTCCGTGAAGAGCTCAAGCGGCTCCAAGACCGGTGACTCCCATTCGCGGAAACCATAGCGGCGACAGGCGCGGCGCCAGACGTCCATGACATGGCCGAGGACGGCGCGGTCTTCAGGATAGAACTCCCGGAAGCCGGGGAGCGTTCGAATGTCGGACATCGCGGAGCGAGGTTACTGAGCCGGCTTCTCGACGTCGTAGGACTTCAGCTTGGCCTTCAGTTCCTTCCCGGCCTTGAACTTGATCACCGCTCGCTTCGGGATCACGACATCCGTTTCGGGTCGGTTCGGATTGCGTCCGATGCGGCTCTTGCGGACCTGGACCTGGAAGACGCCGAAATTGCGGAGCTCGACGTCGCGGCCGGCGAGCAGCGCCTCGCTGATGGCGTCGAGGGTCATCTGGACCGAGTCGCGGATGTGCTTCTGGGGGTAGCCCTTGTCCGTGAAAATCTTGAGGACGATGTCTCGCTTGGTGAGGTTGTTGGACATGGCGTGGCGTAAGTGTTGATAGACAAAGGCATGGGAAAGGGTCC
>SYID01000124.1 GCA_005798925.1 Verrucomicrobiota bacterium | reverse complement strand
GTCGATCATCGACCTCGAGAAGACGCACGCGTGCCTCGCCGCCGCCGCCGCCTTCGTCGAGGACACCGCCGCCAAGGGCAAGGAAGTGCTCTTCGTCGCCACCAAGCCCCAGGCGCAGGAAGTCGTCCGCCAGGCCGCCAAGTCGACCGGCATGCCCTTCGCCGTGAACCGCTGGCTCGGCGGCACGCTGACCAACTTCGCCACCATCCAGCGCTCGCTCGACAAGTACCGCACCTACCTCCGCATGGAGCAGGACGGCTCGCTCGCCAAGATGCACAAGAAGGAAGCCGCCGCGGTGAAGCGCGAGATGTCCCGCATGGCCCGCAACTTCGAAGGCCTCCTCGAATACCGCGACCTCCCGGCCGCGATGATCGTGGTCGACACCAAGCTCGAAGAAATCGCCGTCAACGAAGCCGTCCGCCTCGGCATCCCGGTGGTCGGACTCTGCGACTCTAATTCCGACCCGACCCTCCTCAAGTTCCCGGTCCCGGGCAACGACGACGCCGCGAAGTCCATCCGTCTCGTGGTCGAAGTCCTCACCCAGGCCGTCCAGAACGGGCTCTCCCGCCGCAAGGCGGTGACCCAGGACCGCAAGACCGTGACCCCTGTCGCCCGTCAGGACGCCGGTGAGTCCGTCCAGCCCGAGGTCCAGATCTCCGAAGAGCTGCTCAAGGCCAACGAAGGATCCGACGCCGTCGAAGGCGCCGCTCCGGCCAAGCGCCCCAGCCCCCGCAAGTCCAAGTAATCCCGCCATGTCCGCTATCACCGCCCAGACGGTCAACGATCTGCGCCAGCGAACCGGCGCGGGTCTGATGGACTGCAAGAAGGCCCTCGTCGAAGCCAACGGCGACACCGAGAAGGCCGTCGAGATCCTCCGCATCAAAGGCGTCGCCACGCGCAACAAGAAAGCCGACCGCAAGGCCAGCGAGGGCATCCTTGCCGTCCAGGTCGCCGCCGACGGCCGTGTCGCGACCCTGCTCGAACTGAACTGCGAGACCGACTTCGTCGCCAAGAACGAGGCCTTCATCGCCCTCGCCAAGGAGCTCGTGGGCCAGGCCGCCGTCGGCGGGGCCGACGGTCTGCTCGAGCAGCCTTATCATGCGGACAAGTCCCGCAAGGTGAACGATTACCTGAACGATCAGGTGCTCAAGATCGGCGAGAACCTCAAGGTCTCCCGTGTCCTGAGGTTCGAAGCCACCGGCGTCGGCCGCGTCTCCGCTTACGTCCACACCGGCGCCAAGATCGCCGTCCTCCTCGAACTGGGTCTCAAGACCCAGGCCGCCGCCGCCAACCCGGAAGTCGCCGAACTGGCCCGCCAGCTCGCGATGCAGGTCGTCGCCAACAACGCCCGTTTCGTCCGCCGCGAAGACGTCTCCGCCGACGTCGTCGCCAAGGAGCGCGAGATCGCCGCCGAGTTCACGAAGTCCGAGGCCGACAAGGCCATCGAAGAAGCCAAGCGCATCGTCGAGGACTACAAGGGCCAGCTCGTCGAGCAGAAGGCCGCGAACGACGCCGAAGCCGTCGCCGAGCTCGAAAAGCGCATCGCCGTGGGTGAGAAGCAGGTCATCGCCGCCGAGGGTCGCAAGAAGGGCCAGCTCTCCAACATGGAGAAGATCGTCTCCGGCCGCGTCGACAAGTTCTTCGCCGACTCCTGTCTCCTCGAGCAGGCTTACTTCCGCGACCCCGAGCAGAAGATCCAGGCGCTTATCGCCGCCGCCAAGACCAAGGTGGGCGAGGAAGTCTCCATCGTCCGTTTCACCCGCTTCCAGGTGGGTGAGACCGCCGCCGAGTAATCAGCGCCGGGCATAGGCTCATCAAGGCCGGCTACCTTAAGGTGGCCGGCCTTTTGCTTGGCTTGCACCCAGGGTCGGCGCGGACAGACTGTGGCATGGCTTTCCGCGCGGATATCTTCTGGAAATCAGCCTGCGGACGTTGTCCGGACTGCGGCGAGCCGATCCGCGCCGCGGGCGACCGGACGGGGCGGTTCGCAAGCCTCTGGGACACCCCCACGCATTGCGCGGGCTGCGGGATGACCCTGCGTCGCAAGGAAGGTTTCTTCCTCGGCGCCATCGTCTGGAACTACGGACTCACCGCCTTCGGCGTGCTCCCGCTCGTCCTCGTCGCCTATCGTCTGGGCTGGCTCGGTGGCGACTGGGCCGTGCGCCTCGCGGTGGGCGCGATCTTCGTGGCGCCTCCGCTCATCCACGCGTTCGCCTGGCGCCTCTGGGTCGGCACCTATTACGGATTCCTGCCCGACCAGCTTCCCTCCGGCGGCCGTCGGCTCGACGACTGATCAGCTGCGGCGCGCCGCCATCCGGCGGACGAGCTCGGCGAGGAAGGCCGTGTCCGCCTTGGTCGACCGGAGGTGTCCGATGGTCTCCTCGGTGAGCGCCTTGATGCGCTGCCTCGTCGCTTCGACGCCATGCAGGCCGGCGTAGGTGAACTTGCCGTTCTGGGCGTCGGCACCCACGGGCTTGCCCAGCCGGGCGGCGTCCGCGGTCAGGTCGAGCAGGTCATCGACGAGCTGGAAGGCGAGGCCCGCGGCGCGACCGGCGCGGCGGAAACGTTCGACGTCGTCGCCGGCGGCTCCGCCCACCAGCGCGCCCATGGCGAGCGAGGCGCTGAGCATCGCGGCGGTCTTGCCCAGCAGGATGTGCTCCAGGCGGTCTTCGGTGGCGCCGGCGGCGAGGCCGGCCATGTCCTCGGCCTGGCCGCCGACGAGCAGCGTCGAGCCGGCCGTCACGGCGAGTTCGCGCACGAGCGCGACGGCGAGGCCGGGCCGTTCGGCGTAGCCGGTGGCGAGGAGTTCGAAGGCTAGCGGCTGCAGGGCGTCGCCCGCGAGCAGGGCGGTGGCCTCGTCGAAGGCCTTGTGGCATGAGGGCCGCCCGCGGCGCAGGTCGGAGTCGTCCATGCACGGCAGGTCGTCATGAATCAGCGAGTAGGTGTGCACGCATTCCAGCGCCGTGGCGGCGTGGGCGGCGTCGGAGCGCGGATCGAAGGCCGCGGCGGAAGCCAGGCAGAGCACCGGCCGCAGACGCTTGCCCCCGGCCTCGAGGGAGTGGCGCATCGCCTCATGGAGGCGGGCGGGGCGGGTCGTGGCGGGGGGCGTCAGCCGGCGCAACGCCGTCTCCGCCTGCTGGATCAACGCCTCGTGCCGTGACTGGAACAGCGAGGCGTCCATCGTTCATTCGGCGTCGGCGCCGAGCTTGAAGAACGTCGCCGTGCGGCCGACGCTGCCGATGACCTCGCTCTCGGTCAGCGCGGCGAGTTCCCGGGCTTGCTTCTCCATCTCGTCGCGTTCGGCGGTGAAGCGAACCTTGACCAGGTCGGCGTTGCGGAAGGCCTCCTGGAGGAGCTTGGCGATCCCCGCGTTCACGCCGGCCTTGCCGACGAACACCTTCGGGTCGAGCGTCTGGGCGAGGCTGCGCAGCTTGCCGCGCTCGGCGCCGGTGAGGCGGGGTGGGTCGTCGGAACCTGAATCCATGGCCGCTATGACGCTCCGGGCGGGCGGGGGAGTCAACGGACTAATCGGCCGCGCCTTGCCGTCCGGCCGCCTTTGGGCAACATCTGAGGACCGATGAGCCCGTCTCCCCATTCCCCTTCGCCGGTCGTCCTCCCTGCGGTCGAGATCGCGGCGGAAGCGCGTCCGCTGGATCCCGTCGTCGTGCACGTGCGCTGCGCTCCGCATTACGCCCATGCGCTGCGCATCTGGCAGAGCACCTTCCTGTTGGACCGTGATTCCTCCCACGCCAGCGCGATGATCGGATTCGAGAACATCTCGCTCTATCCTCATTGGACCCCGGTGCCCTTCGGCCGAACCCACCGCTTCACCTTGCTCTTCGAGCCTTTGCCGAAGTCGGTCCTGGTCTTCGACCTTTCGGAGGTCATCCCCGAGCCGCGTGGCTGGCACTTTCCGGCCATCCGGCGGAATCCGGAGGATGTCTACCGGCTGGACCTGCCTAACTGACCGAAAACACGCCAATACCTCCGGTCCGGCGGGGCTCATATGTTTGTTCCTGCTTGCTAACGGGGAGGGGGGCTGTCATTCCCATGGGTCAACTTCGTTAGGGAGAGGGGCGGAGCCCTTCTCACGCTGGTCGGCGGGCGCAAGCCTGTTCCAGACGGAGAGCCCGGCCTGACGGCGGGGCTTTCGGGAATTCCTCCCAAGTCGGCCATCCTCAACCCAAAACTAACCACCACCATGTCGGTCAATAAGTCCGAAGTCATCAAGAAGCACCAGCAGGACGCCAAGGACACCGGTTCTCCGGAAGTCCAGGTCGCCCTGATCACCGCCCGCGTCACCCACCTGACCGAGCACCTGCGCACCCACCGCAAGGATTTCCATTCCCGCCGGGGCCTGATCATGCTGACGAACCGTCGCCGCAAGCTCCTCGCCTACCTGAAGTCGAGCGACCTGGACCGCTACAACGCGCTCCTCGCCAAGCTCAACCTCCGCAAGTGAACGGCGCCCTCGGGCGCTTTTGTTCACCGAGCGTCCCAGCCTAGGCTGGGACGTCCGCTTTTCACCCCACCCAAACCCAACCCGCCGGGCACTCCCGCCCGGCACAACGCACCAAGCAAAACACCATGAAACAAAAACACTCCGTGACCGTCGAGGAACTCGGCATCACGATCAACTCGGGCTCCATCGCCCGCCTCGCCAACGGCGCGGTCACCATCAGCAAGGGCGAGACCACGCTCTTCGTGTCGGCCACCGCCGCCGAAGACCTGCGCTCCCCCGACCAGGACTTCTTCCCCCTGACCGTCGACTACCGCGAGAAGTTCGCGGCGGCCGGCCGTTTCCCGGGCGGTTATTTCCGTCGCGAAGGCAAGCCTTCCGACAAGGAGATCCTGACCTCGCGCCTCTGCGACCGTCCCCTCCGTCCGCTCTTCCCCGAGGGCTTCCTCAATGAGGTCCAGGTGATCGGCCTCCTGCTCTCCGCCGACCAGGTCAACGACCCGGACGTCCTCATGGTCAACGGCGCCTCCGCCGCCCTGCTTTGCTCCGACATCCCTTGGAACGGCCCGATCGGCGGCGTCCGCGTCGGCCGCGTCGACGGCCAGTTCGTCGTCAACCCGACCCACGAGCAGCAGTATTCTTCCGACCTCGACCTGATCTACGTCGGCAACGAGCGCGACATGATGATGATCGAAGGTTCCGCGGACCAGCTCCCCGAGGCCGACTTCATCGCCGCCCTCGAGTTCGCCCATAAGGCGATCCAGCCCATCATCGCCGCCCAGCGCAAGCTGGCCGCCCTCTGCGCCAAGACCAAGCGCGTCTTCCCGCTCGTCGTCTGCGAGCCGAAGGCCCTCGCGATCTGCGAACGCGTGGCCGCCGAAGGCGACCAGCTCCAGAAAGCCATCTTCCTGGCCTCCAAGAAGGAACGTGGCGACGCCGTGAAGGCCGTGGTCGAGAAGGCCAAGGCCGCCTGTCAGGCCGAGCTCGGCGCCGGCTTCGACGGCCGCCAGATCAAGATGGCCTTCGAGAAGCTCCAGGAGAAGGTCTACCGCAACGCCATCATCGAAAGCGGCAAGCGCGCCGACGGCCGCGGCACCAAGGATCTCCGTCCGTTGTCCTGCCAGGTCGACGTCCTGCCCCGCGTCCATGGTTCCGCGATCTTCCAGCGCGGCGAGACCCAAGGGCTCGTCCTCGCCACCCTCGGCACCTCCAAGGACGCCCAGGAGATCGACGCCATCACCGGCGGCGCCAAGTCCAAGTCCTTCCTGCTGCATTATAACTTCC
Source organism: Verrucomicrobiota bacterium (assembly GCA_005798925.1). Taxonomy (GTDB): domain Bacteria; phylum Verrucomicrobiota; class Verrucomicrobiia; order Opitutales; family UBA953; genus UBA953. The sequence goes on along the minus strand of SYID01000124.1, from coordinate 2,720 downwards.
CGCCCTTCGCGGTCGGCGAGACCGGCCGTTTCGGCATGACGTCCCGGCGCGAGACCGGCCACGGCAACCTCGCCGAGCGCTCGTTGCTCTCCGTGCTGCCGTCCGAGCAGGATTTCCCTTACTCCATCCGCCTCGTCTCCGAGATCATGGAATCCAACGGGTCCACCTCGATGGCCTCCGTCTGCGGCGGCACCCTCGCCCTCCTCGACGCCGGCGTGCCCATCAAGGCTCCCGTCGCCGGCATCTCCTGCGGTCTCGTCACCGAGGAGAAGGACGGCCGCGTGGTCCGTCACAAGGTCCTCACCGACATCATCGGCGCCGAAGACCACTACGGCGACATGGACTTCAAGATCTGCGGCACCCGCGAAGGCATCACCGGCTTCCAGCTCGACCTCAAGATCCACGGTCTCCCGATCGAGATCGCCAAGGAAGCCATCGCCCAGAATAAGGTCACCCGCGACGCCATCCTCGACGTCATGGGCCGGACCATGCCGGCCACCCGCGCCGAGCTCAAGCCCTGCGCCCCGCGCACCCATCGCATCAAGATCCCGTCCGACAAGATCGGCGCGCTCATCGGCCCGGGCGGCAAGAACATCAAGCGCATCACGGAATACACCGGCTGCCAGCTCGACATCGACCAGGACGATTCCGGCTGGGTCACGATCTTCGCGACCGACGGCGAGTCCCTCGCCCGCGCGGTCAACGAGGTCAACCTCCTCTCGGCCCAGATCGAGATCAACAAGACCTACAAGGGCATCATCCGCTCCGTGAAGGAATTCGGCGCCTTCGTCGAATGCCTCCCCGGCCAGGAAGGCCTCGTGCACGTCTCCGAACTCGCCGACCACCGCGTCGAGCGCGTCGAGGACATCTGCAAGCTCGGCGACGAGATCATCGTCAAGTGCGTCGGCATCGACGACAAGGGCCGCGTGCGCCTCTCGCGCCGCGCCGCCATCGCCGAGAAGGAAGGTCGCGAATACACCCCGGCCCCGAAGCCGATGGACCGCCCCCGCGGCGACCGTCCGGAACGCCGTCCCTTCCGCGAACGCGGCGGTGACAGCGAAGGCGGCCAGGGCTGACCCCGGCTGACTCCGCGAACGAGGCCCCGGCTCACCCCGGGGCCTTTTTTGTGTCCGCTACTTGGCCGGTTGCCCCGCCGTCGTGACGCGCGTGAACCACGCCCGCGCGGCTTCGGTCGCCGGGCCGTCCCGCAGAGGCCAGCGGTCATTGTGCGGGTGCTTCACGAAGTCGTTGGGGAAGCCGCCGAAATGCGCGGCCATGTCGACGTTCAGGTAGTCGACGTTCGTCGGCGCGACGGAGGCGATGAACTTCTTCGTCTCCGCGCCGGCCTGGGTGACGAGCAGCGGCCGCCCGGCCAGCCGGCGCAGACGGGCCGCGGCTTCCGCGCGATAACGCGCCAGCGGCGAGCCCCAGGCGTGTCCCTTCCATTCCAGCATGCCGTCGAAATGATCGTGGGCCCAGAGGCCGCACCAGAGCCCGGCGACCTCGTCGTCATGCAGGCCGAGGAACGAGACGCCGATGGCGCCGCGGGAGAAGCCGCAGAGGACGACCTTCTTGGGATCGCCGCCGAACTCCGCGCAGATGCGCGGGATGTTCGTCTTGGCGTAGCCGACGGTGGCGTCGACGTCGCCCCACCAGGTGCGTTCGTTCTTGGTCCGGCCCTTGGCCACGTAGGGCAGGACGACCCAGATGGCCCGGCCGCGCGCGAGGCCGAAGCCCAGCGCGGCGCCTTCGACCTCGCCCGTGGAGCCGGAGGTCGGGAAGTAATTGCCGGTGTATTCGGCGATGACCGGCCAGGTCTTGCCCCGGGCGCGCCAGTCCGGTGTCCAGTCGTCGGGCAGCGCGACCAGGTGGCGCACCTGCGTGCCGGCGTATTCGGGCGTCGTGACGACAGCGCGCTTTCCGGGCGTCGGCCCGAGGCTGCCGAGCGGCGGCAGCGACAGGTCAGCGGCCGCCAGCGGGTTCGCCAGCATCAGCGTGAGGAAAGCGAGGGGCTTCATCGGGTCAGCCTGCTTTGGCGTCGACGACCTGCGTGCGGGTCCACAGGTCATGCCAGGTCCGCTTGTCCCGCCGGAAGAGAGGCACGTGGAAGTTCACGATGCCCAGCACCATGAAGAAAGGGTTGGGCAGGGAGAAGAAGGCCGCCTTCCAGGCCGAGCGCAGCAGGGCCGGCAGGAAGCCCGGCGGCTCGGCTTCCGGCAAGGCGATCGTGCGCAGGCTGAAGATGCGTTTGCCGAGGGTGCGGCCGTCGAGGAGCCATTCCTGCAGCGCGAGCGCCAGCAGCATCGTCACGAAGGTCACGTTACCCAGGAAGCCGTACCAGATGGCGATCGCTCCGACGTCCTCCGTCTTCGGCCGCAACGCCATGTCCTGCAGCGTCCGCACGTCGCGTGGGTCTCCCGACCTGAGCGCCTTGGCGTAATGCTCGCCGAAGCTCCTCGTCCATTCGTCGGCCTGTTTCCGGGCGGCGAGCTCGTCGGGTCCGGCCAGCGCGCCGGCGAGAGCCCAGCCCAGCAACATGAGCGGAATGACGTCGGCCAGGCAGGCGAAGGTGCGCCACCAGAATCCCGCGGGAGGCGGCGGGATCGGGGGTGGGTTAGCCACGGGCTTGGGCGCGCTCGCAGGCGTCGAGCGTGTTCTTCATGAGCATCGCGACGGTCATCGGGCCCACGCCGCCCGGGACGGGCGGGATGGCTTCGCAG
>SYID01000123.1 GCA_005798925.1 Verrucomicrobiota bacterium | reverse complement strand
GCGGCGGCAGGCGCAGCCGGGGCGGCGGTGGCGGCGGCGTCGAGCGCCTTGACGGTCGGCTTTTCGCGGGCGACGAAGCCCAGGTAGAGGCCGAAACTGAGGATGAAGAGGATCACCGTGAGCGTGGTGGTCATCTTGGAAAGGACATTGGCGGATTCGCCGCCGAAGACCGTCTCCGCGGCGCCGCCGCCGAGGGCTGCGCCCATGCCCGCGTTGGCGCTAGGGCGCTGCATCAGGATCACGAGGACCACGAGGATGCAGACCAGGAACAGGGCGACCACGGAGGCGTAGAGGAGGAAGTCCGACATGGCCCCATCCAAGGGGTCGCTCGCCCATAAAACAACGCCAAAATCAGGCCTGCAGGTAGCTTCCCCCGGTCACCCGGTAGGTCAGCCAGCGGCCGGAAGGGGGCGGAACGGTGCCCGTGGCGATCACTTGGTGGCTTTCGCCCACTTCATCCCAGAAGGCCCGGCGTCGGGTGTCGTCCAGTTCGCCCAGCACGTCGTCGGCTAGGATCACCGGAGGCGTCGGCGCGAGGCGGGCATCGCGCCGCAGGCGGGCGAGGCAGAGGGCCAGGACGAGCAGGCGCTGCTGTCCTTCGGAGGCGTAGTCAGCGGCGTCCTTGCCGGCGAAGAGCATCGCGAAGTCATCGCGTTGCGGGCCCCGGAGGGTCGTGCCGGTCGCGAGGTCGGCGGGACGAGACTTATCCCAAACGTCCGCGAGCTGGTCGGTCGGCGTGTCGGGTTGGTAGGTCAGATCGGCCCCGTGGTCCGGGAAGCCGGCGCGGGCGCAGGCCTCGCGGAGGGAGGCGGCGAGTTCCGGGAGCACGCGCGCGCGAGCGGCGGTGATGATGCGGGCCGGGGCGAGCATCGCTTTCTCGAAGGCCCGCATCTCCTCGTCGGAACCTTGCGCGGACTTGAGCAGCGCGTTGCGGCCTTCGAGGGCGCGGCCATATTCGCGCACCGCGGTCAGGTAGGCCGCGTCGGTCCCGCCGAGCGCCGCGTCGAGCCAGCGGCGACGGTTCGAGGGTGAGCCGCGGACGAGCCGGAGGTCGTCCGAACAGAAGACGATGGTCGGGTACTGGCCGAGGTGCTGCGCGACGGAGGTCACCGGCGAGCCATTGAGCGTCGCTTTGCGCGAACCCTTGGCCAGCCGCAGCTCCAGCTCGGCGGCGTCGTCGGCTGAGACGCGCACGTCCAGGCGGAGGCGTGCCTCGACGCAGCCGGCGCGGATCAGCGGGGCGATCTCGGTCGTGCGGAAGGAACGGAACGAGGAGACGAGCCCCGCCGCTTCGAGCAGGTTGGTCTTCCCTTGGCCGTTGTCGCCGAGCAGGAACACGCGCGGCGCGTCCACGGCAACGTCGGCGAAGGTCAGGTTACGGAAGTCGGCCGCCCGGATGCGGGTCAGGCGCATGGCTTATTCCGGCAGGAGGATGACCGTCCCGATCTTCGGGAGCGCGTTGACCGAGGTCATCTTGTCGCGGTTGGCGTTGAAGATCGCCGAGATCCGGGCGGGCGAGGCGTCACCGTAAGCCTTGCGCGCGATGCTGAAGAGACTGTCTCCCTTCGCGATCGTATGCTGCCGGAAGCGGGCGGGCGCGCCGTCGGCGGCGGAGGTCGCGGGTCGGTCTGCCGAAGCGGCGGGCTTGGTCGGGGGGACGAGGGCCTTCTGCGCGCGGTTATTGTCGGCCAGTTCCCGCTTCAGTTTCTCGTTCTCCAGCTGCAGGGAGCGGACCCGGGCGTTGAGGTCGGCGTTGCCAAGCGCGTCGGGCTCCATCGGGCGTCCGGGGAGCTGCTGCATGAACTGTTTCTCGGCGGTCTTGATCATCTGGCGGACGATGTTCGACTGTTCCGAGGTCGGCTTCATCCGGACGTATTGGTTGAAGTGGTAGATCGCCGGGAGCGGATCCTGCAATTCCAGGTACATTCGGCCGGCTTCCAGGTGCGACTCCGCCGCGCCCTTGCGGTTGTCGATGACTTTCAGGAAGCATTCCAGCGCCTTGCGGGTCTCGCCTTGTTTGTGGAAGGTCTGTCCCTGGCGGAATTCCGGGTCGTCGACGTCGAGGGTGCGGGAATCGGCGCGGGAGCCGTCTTCGCAGCCGACGAGCAGGAGGAAAGAGAGGACGAAAGCGGCGCGGACCATGGCCGCCACAATCTTCTTCGGCGTCGTTTCCTTCAACCTCAAATCATTCACCGAGCGCCCGCGCGAGGGCCGCGGGCAGGTCGGGTGTCTCGAAGCGGAAACCGGCGGCCAAGGCGGCGGCGGGGGTCACGCGCAGGTCGCCGAGGACGGTCTCCTCGCCCATCTGCCCGAAGAGCAGGCGGACGGCCCAGGCGGGGGCCGGCAGAATGGCGGGTCGACGGAGCACATTGCCGAGGGCCCGGGCGAAATCAGCCTGCGAGCAGGGCGCGGGGGCGACGGCGTTGAGGGCCGGCGGGAGGTTCGGCTGATCGAGGCACCAGAGGATGAGCCGGACCAGATCGCCCAGACGGATCCAGCTCATCTGCTGGCGTCCGTGGCCGAGGGGGCCCCCGAAGCCCAGACGGAAGGCCGGCAGCATCATGCGGAGGGCGCCGCCGGAGGCCGCGAGGACGACTCCGGTGCGCAGGCAGGTCGTGCGGATGCCGGCCGCGCGGGCGGGTTCGGTCGCCAGTTCCCAGGCGGCCGAGACTTCGCCGAGGAATCCTTCCGTCGAGACGGGAGAGGTTTCGGTCAGCGTCTCGTCGCGACGGATCCCGTAACGCCCGACGCCGGACATCGAGAGGAAGATCTCGGGTTTGGTTTTTAGTCCGGCCAAGGTTTCGGCGAGAAGGCGGGTGCCGTCGCGGCGGCTGGCCAGGATGCGCTCCTTGGCGGCGGCGGACCACCGTTGCGAGATAGGTTCACCGGCCAGATGGATGACCGCGAAGGCGCCTTCGAGCATGCCGCGGTCGATATGACCGGTCAGAGGGTTCATGCCGCCGGCGCCATCGTGGCGTGAGCGGAAGGGGACGACCTCATCACCGAGGGCGGTGAGCTGACGGGCGACGGCTTTGCCGACCAGTCCCGTGGCTCCGGTCAGGATGATGCGGCGGCGGGAGGTCATCGCGTCAAGGCTGGCCGGAAATCCTGCGGACTCAAGCCGTGGGCTTATCGACCACGAGGATCCACGGCTTGCCGGGGGTCGGGTAATAGCCGATCTTCTCGACGTGCCGGCCGGCGGCGGCATGGGCTTCGGCGAACTTCAGCACGACATCCGACTCTTCGGAGCCGCCGGGGTGGCCCGTGTAGGCCACGCAGATCAGCCTTCCGCCGGGGCGAAGCGCGTCGAAGGCCGCTTCGAGCGCCGCCTGCGTGGAGTCGGGCCGGGTGATGATGTCGGGATTGCCTCCGGGCAGGTAGCCAAGGTTGAAAAGCGCCACGCCGACCTTTCCTTGCTGCGCGGGCGTGAGCACCTCAGCGAGTTCGGCGTGGCTGCGCAGGTGGACGGAGACGCGGTCCAGCAGGCCGGCCACCTCGAGGAGGTTGCGGGTCGAGGCGACGGCTTCCGCTTGGATGTCGAAGGCGTGGACGTGGCCCGAGGAGCCGACCGCTTGGGCCAGACAGGCCGTGTCTCGGCCTTTGCCGGCGGTGCCGTCCACGGCGATGTCACCCGGCCGGAGGATGTCCGTGGCGAGCTTCTGGGCGCGTTCGGTGACGCGAACCGGGTTTACGGGAGCCACGGGAATTTCCGGAAGTCAGGAGCGCGCTTTTCGTTCCAAGCGGCGCGACCTTCGTCGCCCTCTTCCGAAAGATAATAGAGCAGGGTGGCGTTGCCGGAGAGTTCCTGGATGCCGGCCTGGCCGTCGAGTTCGGCGTTGAAGGCCGACTTCAGGCAGCGGATGGCGAGCGGGCTCTTGGTGAGGATCTCCTGCGCCCACTTCACGCCTTCGGCGTCGAGTTGCGCGTAAGGGACGACCGTGTTGACGAGGCCCATCTCGAGGGCCTGCTGCGCGTCTTACTGCCGGCAGAGGTACCAGATCTCGCGGGCCTTCTTCTGGCCGACGATGCGGGCGAGATACGAGGCGCCGAAGCCGCCGTCGAAGCTGCCGACCTTGGGGCCGGTCTGTCCGAAGACCGCGTTGTCGGCGGCGATGGTCAGGTCGCAGATCACGTGGAGCACATGGCCGCCGCCGATGGCGAAGCCGGCCACGAGGGCGATGACGACCTTGGGCATCGAGCGGATGAGGCGCTGGAGGTCGAGGACGTTGAGGCGAGGAACGCCGTCCTTGCCCATGTAGCCGCCTTTCCTGTCGCCGCGGATCTTCTGGTCGCCGCCGGCGCAGAAGGCGAACTTGCCGTCGTGCTGGGGGTTGGCCCCGCGCAGGAGGACCACCCCGATGGTCGCGTCGTCCCGGGCGTCGCCGAAGGCCTTGAGCAGTTCGGCCACGGTATCCGGCGTGAACGCGTTACGGCGGTGCGGGCGGTTGAGCGTCACGCGCGCGATCCCGTCGGCCTTCTCATAGACGATCTCGGCGAACTCGCCGCACTTCTGCCAACGGAGGTCGGGCTGCATGGGGCTTAAGTTGGAGGGAGGGGGGACGTTTTCAAACGATTAAGCGACGGGACGCTTGAAAATCGCCGGAGGTTCCCGCACTTTGGCTTCCTATGGCCAAACTGACTCCCGAACAGATCACCAAGGTCTCCGCCTGGGTGGCCGAAGGCGCCACCCTTTCGCAGATCCAGGAGCGCCTTTCCTCCCAGCTCGAGATCTCGATGACCTACATGGACGTCCGTTTCCTCGTCGACGACCTGAACCTCGCCCTGATCGAGAAGGAAGAGCCGAAGAAGCCGGAGGAACCGTCGGTCGCCGAAGCCGCGCCGGCCGAGGCCGCCGCCCCCGCCCCGGCCACCCAAGGCGCCGGCGTCGTCACCGTCGAAGTCGACACGATCGCCCAGCCGCATGCGATGGTCAGCGGTCACGTGACTTTCTCCGACGGCGAAAAGGCCGATTGGTATATCGACCATCAGGGCCGTCCCGGCATGGCCGCGCGGACTCCGGGTTATCGCCCGACGCCGCAGGACATCACCGACTTCCAGGTCAAGCTGGACGCCGCGCTCCGCCAGGCCGGTTATTGACCGATCAGCGCGTCCTCAGGATGGCTTCCGCCAGGACGAAGTCCGCCGGGCGCGTCAGCTTGAGGTTCACCGAGGGGTTCTCGACCAAGGACACGTCCTGGCCGACGAACTCCACGGCGGAACTGTCGTCGGTCACCTTGCGCTGGAGTTCGGCGACCTTGCGGTAGGCTTTGAGCACGGTCGCCGTACGGAACACCTGCGGGGTCTCGGCGGTCCAGACCAGGCCGCGGTCCGGGGAGGTCGCCACCGAAGCCGAGTCAGCCTTGGCGATCTTGACGGTGTCGGCGGCCCGGCCGGCCAGGATGGCCGCGCCGGTCTCGCAAGCTTTGGCGCGGACCTTGCGGATCGCTTCGGGCGAGACCAGCGGGCGGGCGCCGTCATGGATGTGCGTGAGCCCGACGTGTCCTTCGCAGGTGTTCAGGGCTGCGAGGACGGAGTCCTGGCGGGATTCGCCGCCGGCGACGAATTCCGCATCAGTCAAGGCGGGAAGGTGCGCGGCCAGCTGGGCTTGCAGCTTGGCGCGCTGCGCCTCGTCGCGATAGGTGATGACCACGCGGCCGATCAGGCCCGTGCTCAGGAAGGACTGGAGCGAGTGGATGAAGACCGGCTTGCCGGCGAGGGGGGCGGTGATCTTGTCGTCGACGACGGACTGCATGCGCCGGGCGGAACCCGCGGCGAGAAGGATGAGGATGTCACCGCCGGCGCTCATGCGGTCTCGCCGATGTCGCGGCGGATGCGGAGCGTCTCGGCCGCGGGATCCTTGGCCTTCAGGATGGGACGGCCCACCACGATGAAGCTGGCGCCCGCGGCCGCGGCCTGGGCGGGCGTCATCACGCGGTTCTGGTCGTCGCCGGCGGCGTCAGGATAGCGGATGCCGGGCGTGACGAGCGTCGGGCCGGCGCCGAGGTCGGCGCGGAGGACGGGCAGTTCGAGCGGCGAGCAGACGAGCCCGCCGATGCCGGCGCCGATGGCCATGCGGCCGAGGAGGCGGACCTGTTCCTCCGGCGTACGGCCGACACCCGTGGCGGCGAGCTGGGCCTGATCCATGGACGTGAGCACCGTCACGCCGAGGACCGTGCAGTCGGGCAGGGCGGACTTGGCGGCGTCGGCGGCGCGGGCGATCATCTCGGGGCCGCCGCAGGCGTGGATCGTCAGCAGGGAGCAAGGGCGCCCTTTGAGGCTCTTGATCGCGGATGACACCGTGTTGGGGATGTCATGGAACTTCAGGTCAAGAAAGACCTTGAAGCCGAGCGCGTGGAATTCGTCGACGATGCCTGGTCCGTGCCGCGTGAAGAGCTGGAGGCCGAGCTTCACCCAGGCGAGGTTGCCGGCGAGCGGGCGCGCGAGCGCCAAGGCCTCCTCCTTGGTCTCTACGTCGAGGGCGAGGATGAGTCGGCAAGGCGCGGCCATGCCTTGTTTATGGAAACGGCCCGGACTTCCCGCCAGCGTAAATCTCCGCCGGGCTTACTTCTTGGCCTTCTTGGGCGCAGGCGTGCTCGGCAGGGTATGCACGTCGAACGTGAAGGGCTTCGCGGGCTGCCGGCCGAGCAGGTGGAGGCTGAACCATTCCGCCATGCGGACATTGTCGTCGGCCATCTCGACCCAGCCGCCATGCGCGGCGCCGAGGCGGATGAGGACCTCGGACTTGGCGCCGACTTCCCGGGCCCGGGCATGGTAACGCCGGGCCTGCGAATCCGGCACGAGCGGATCGGCGTCGCCCTGGACGATGAAGGTCGGCGGCGTCTGGGCGCTGATCCAGTAGAGGGGCGAGAGTTCGCGGCCGGCGCGTTCGCGGCCTTCGGCAGAAGTCACGACCGGGCCGAAGGCGGGGGCGCGGGTGGTGAGCGGCCCGATGCCTTCCTTGCTGTCGCCATCCTTGGCCCAGCTGAGGAAGTCGACCGGCGGGTAATAGCAGGCGACGGCGTTGACCGCCGAGCTCACGCGCTCGACCGGGTCCTTCGACTTCGGGTTGGCGGGAAGCACGCGCGTGCCGAGCATGAGGCTGAGATGACCGCCGGCGCTGCTTCCGGTGACGCCGATCTTGTCCGGATCGATACCGAACTTGGCGGCGTTGGCGCGGACGAAGCGGACGGAGCGCTGCAGGTCGGCGACGATCTCGTGGACATGGAAGCGAGGCTGCGTGCCGTGGACGACGACGAAGGTCGTGAAACCATGCAGCGGCCATCCTCCGTCGCTGATGCCGTTATGGTTCGAGTTCCAGCCTCCGCTCACGATCTTGATAACCGCCGCGCCGTTGGGCTTGGCCGGCGTGAAGACGTCCATCGTCAGCGCCACGCCGTCATGCTTGGCGTAGATGACGTCGGAGACGCGGGTGACTTCCTGGGCGAAGCTCAGGATGACGCCGGCGGCCAAGGCCAGCAGGGAACGGAAGGTGGTGCGCATGGGGTTGATGATAGGACACCGCCCATCCGCCGAAGTTGCAAGCCGCTCAGGCGGCGAGGCGGAACTTGATGACCACCTTGAGGATCTCGGCCGGGGCGCCGATCTGCACGCCCGGCTGATGCCCGTCCTGCGGATGGAAGACCGCGAAGTTGCCTCGGCCGAGCGTCAGGAGCGCGGAAGGGCCCGTGGGGGCGGCGTATTTCTCGACGTCCTTCTCGGCGACGTAGGGCTTGGTCACGACCAAGGTCCGCTGGTCCGCGTGCCCGCAGGATTCCAGGCCTTGGTAGACGACCTGGATATCGCCGTAGACCCGATGGGCCTCCCAGGACTTGTCGGCCGACGGGGCCGTCTGGTAGCGCTGCACGATCGCGACGAGGTCCTGGCCTTGGAGCTCATGTTTGCCATCGGCCGTGGCGAGGTCAAAGGAGCGCAGGTACGCGAACGCCCGGGGGAAGAGCGGGTGGAGCGACTCGTAAGCGGCGGAGGCGGAGAGCTGGTCGAGGATCATACTAAAGGGGTAGGGGTGGGGGTAGGGGTAGGACCAAGGTATTTAGGCTTCGTCGGGGAGGCCTTCGACGTCGTCGAGCGGCAGTTCCACCGGCTGGTCCGAGCCGAGGATCGAGAGCAGGAGGGCGATGCGTTTCTGCGGCGACTCGAGCCGGATAATCTCTCCTTCGGAACCGGTGAAGATGCCGCGGATCACGCGGGCTTTCGCGCCGACCTTCAGCTCATCGTCGAGCATCGACAGGACGGCCTCGGGTCCGAGCGCGTTGAGCTCGTCGACCACCGCCTGCTCGACGTCGACCGGCCGGCCGTCGCGGCTGACCAGATGGAGCACGCCGCGTGTGCTGCGGATCATGGACTGGAACTCCATCGGGTCGAAGCGCGCGAACACGTACCCCGGGAAGAGGGGTTCGATGACGACCTTGTTCTGCTCATGACCACGCCGGGTGCGCCGGAGGCGGGGGAAGACCAGTTCCGCGACGCCGATGGCCCGCAGGTTCTGCACCGCCACCGCCTCCTGACGAGGCTTGGTCTTGACGCAGAACCAGGTCGTGCCGGCGGCTTCGGTCATGCGCTCTTGGTCCCGGATTTCGAGCGGTCCGGGAGCCAGCCGAGCGCGATGAGCGCGAGCTGGGAGGGCACGAACACGCCGTAGAGCCAGAAGGCTCCCTGTTCCGTGAAGCCGTAGCTGTGGAGGCCGACGCCGAGGAGGTTGGTGCCGAACCAGGACCAGGCCGTCACGATGTTGCCGAAGACGAGGAGCTGCATGAGCCCTTCGCGGCGGACGAGTCCGCCCCAGCGGGCGTGGAGGCAGAGGGCGCACCAGAGCACGATGAGGATGGCGCCGTTCTCCTTGGGGTCCCAGCCCCAGAAACGTCCCCAGCTCTGGTCGGCCCAGATGCCGCCGAGCATCGTCCCGATGAAACTGGCGAGCACGGCGAAGGCGAGGATGCCGTAGGCCGCGCGGGCCACGCTGTCGCCCCAATGGTAGTCGGACTTGAAGGCGCGCAGGGCGAGGTGGAGGGCGCCCAGCAGGCCGGCGACGAAGGTCGCCGAGTAGCCGAGCGTCACGATCGTCACGTGCGTCGCCAGCCAGAAGTTGGTGTCGAGCACCGCCCGGACGCTCTCGAGGTTGTCCTCGCCGGAGAGACCGAGGTTGTGGGCCACGATCAGCGAGACGAAGCCGATGACGCCCGTCGCGACGGCGCCGATGCCGTTCTTCCAGACGCGTTCGAGCAGGATGCCGAGGCCGACGGCGCCCCACGCCACGAAGATGCCCGTCGAATACAGGTTGGTCACCGGCGGACGTGCGTGCAGCCACATGCGATAGCCGAGGGCGGCGGTGTGCAGCAAGAAGGAGAGCACCAGCAACCGGTAGCCCCAGACGCGGAGGGCTTCGGAGCCGGTCACCCAGGAGACGAAGACCATGAGCACCGTCACGGCATAGGCGATGAGCAGCCAGTAGAAGGGCTGCAGCCGGCCGAAGCCCGCCTCGGATTCCGCGCGCGCGGACCAGGGCCCCTTCAGCGAGGCCGCGATGGCCGAACTGAGGCGGGCGCACTCGTCGTCCTTGCCTTCGCGCCACGCCATGGAGAAGTCGGCGTAGCGGGTGATCAGGCCGTCCTCGGCGAGGCCGGCGCGGTGGGTCTTCTGGTCCTTGATGATGCCCAGGAGGGATCCGCCGAGGTTGTCCCAGCGTTCGACCGAGGCGAGGTCCTTCGGCGGCATGAGGCCGATGGCCCCCTGTTGTTCGAATTCCTGGTAGCGTTCGACGAACGTGCGGACCGTCTTCTGCAGTTCCGGGTCGAAGGCCTGGCCGGAGCCGCCGTTGGCGCGGCTCTCGTTCATCTCGGTCAAGGCGCGGTTGAGCGCGCTGATCCAAGCGCCGTATTCGCGGCGCGGGGTGACGTCGGCGGGCAGGTCTCCCGGGATGAACGTCATGCTCAGCAACGCATACTGGCGGGCGGCTTTCTCGAGCTGGAGGAGGGCGCGGTCCTCGGCGTCGTGGTCGGCGGAAGCCCGGCTCCGCGCCTGCTCCGCCGCCTTGCTGAGTTCGGCGCTGTTCTTCAGGATCCCGTCCCAGCTGACATAGAGGCTCCTTTCGGGGTCGCCGCCGACGCGCCTGAGCACGTTGGGGTGTTCGACGCGGAAGGTGGGAAGATGGCGGGCGATCGGGGCGCGGAAGGAGACTTCGATCAGCCAGTCGATCGCGGAAATCGAGCCGCCGGACAGACGGACCGGGCGCTTCTCGAGCATCGCCTGCAGGTTCGTGTCGAGGGCCGGGATTTCCTTGGCGATCGCGGCGCGGTCTTCCGTAGTCCAGGTCGAGGGACGCTGGCCGAAGGCCACGCGTTCGAGCTTGGAGAGCGCGACGGAGGTGCGCGCGCGCATCTGCAGCAGCGAGCCCGTGGCGAGGGTCTCGATCGGCACGATGCGTCCGCCGCTCTGCACGGGGATCTCGCCGAACTCACGGGTGTTCCAGCCGGCATCGGCGGCCTGGCTCGTGGCCGAGAGGAGACCGAGCGCGATCCCGGCGGCGGCCTTGGCGGCGCGGCCGCGGAGGAAGCGCAGCAAGGCCAGGCCGAAGTGCCAGACGAGGCCCAAGGACATCAGCGCGACGGACACATAGGGGACGAGCCAGCCCGGATTCCGGACGACCTGGAGGACGGTCTGGTCTTTGCCCTCCTTGGTGCTGCCGAAGCTCGACTGGAAGAAGGTCAGGCCGGCATGGCGCAGCGGCTGGTTCATGGAGATGTTGAACGCGAAGGAGCTGGCGCCTTCCACGAGCGTCACGTCGCTCGCGAAGCGGCGGGGGGTCTCGGTTCCGGGGTATTTCTCGTGCGTGAACTTATCGAGCCGGACGGTGAACGGCACGTAATGACGGACGCGGCGGAGGGACACCTCGTAGGTCTTCCCGGCCTCCGTGAACGTCTGCGCGTCGAATGACTCCGTGAGGTTGAGGTTGAGGACCCAGACGCCGAGCGACCGGTCCTTGGTCTTGAGCTCCACGATGGCGGTCGGAGCGTTCGGCTTGTTGTCGTCGAAGCTTTCAGGCAGCGGCTTGTAGGTGAGTTTCGTGCGGGCGCCGATGCCTTGGGTGGCCTCGGTTTCGATCCCGTCCGGCATCTGGGACTTGGCCCGGATCATCGCATTGGGGTGATAGGCCCGGATGAGGAGGGAGAAGGGCGTGCCGGGGAGTTCGACGAGCGGGGGCAGCCGCCCGTCCGAGATGTTTCTCAGGATCGTATCGGGCACGACGACGACCTTGTCGGTCTCGCCGGATTTCTCGACCAGCGAGATTTCGAAATCACGGAAGGCTTCGGAGTAGTTGCGCCGCTCGCCTTCGGGGATGATCATGGCGGATTCCTCCTGGTAGATCGCCGTGACGAAGCCGCCGCCGAGCAGGAGCAGGAGCCCGGCGTGGATCATGAGGTTGCCCACCTTGGCGGCGGTCGCCTTGAAGTGACGGACGTGGGCGAAGGCCAGGTTGACGATGAGCAGCGCACCGAGCGTGAAGCCGGCGGGAAGCGGGATGCGGACAGCGGCCGTCGGGTCCATGGGGTAGAAGCAGAGCCAGCCTCCGAAGTAGACCTTCTGGACGTGCCAGATGCCCCAATGGACCTGCTCGAGCGTCCCCAGGACGATGAGGATCATGGACAGGACCAGCAGTCCGACGGTCAGTTTGAGCGAGGCCAGCGTGTCAATCAGCCGTCGGCCGGTGTCGGCCCGCTTCTCGAATTCCTGTTGGTTCACGGAAGCTGGGATTCGGCGAGGAAGGCGACGAGGGCCGCGCCGTGGGCGGCGACGGCGGCGGCGTCACCGCTCATCTTGAAGAACCACGTGGCGCCCTTGTGCGGGGTCATGACCGCGTCGAGGCCCTTCTTGCCGTCATCGGAGGTCATGACGAAGCGCTGGCTGTCGATGCCGCCGACCTTGGCGGGCTTGGCGGAGGCGGCGATCTCTTCGCCGCTCGCGGGCGGCAGGCCGATCTGGCCGCGCCAGCGGTTCACGTTGGCGGTGAGTCCGCCGACGTTGCCGGGAAAGACCGTCACGGCGATCTCGGCCTTGGAACCGTCGGGGCCGGCCACGATCCAGGTGGCCTTGCGCATGCCGTTTTCCGGTCCGACGGACCAGCCGGCGGGCAGCTTGCCCCACTTGGGGGCGTCGAAGGACGCGGCTTCGGCTTTCATCGAAGCGGGCGCGACCATCGGGGCGGCGGCCGCCGGGGAAGGCGCGGGTTGCGCGGCGACAGGGGCGGGTTGCGCGGCGGCGGCCGGAGCCGCGTCGGACTTCACTTCATAGCGGGCGACCTGCGGAGCAGGCTTGCAGCCGAAGGCCAGCAACGAGGCGGAGAGGAGGAGGGGGAGGCGCATGATGATAAGGAGATTATTTGTTGGCGGGCTTCTTGCCTTTTTTCTTCGCGGCGACGGCGGCGTCGCCGGCGGTCGAGCCGGTCTTGCGGCGTTCTTCGTATTTCTCGTCGCGGGGCTTGATGACGCCGCGTTTCACGAGTTCGTCCGCGTGGAGGTCGGCGAGCGGGCCGCAGCGGGCGAGCCAGGCGTCGCAGGCGGCGCGGAGTTCGGCGAGCTTCTCCGCATGGGCGGGGTCGCCGGCGAGGTTCTTCACTTCCCACGGGTCGCTCTGGGTGTCGAAGAGTTCCTCGGCCGGGCGGTTGGGGTTGAAGTACAGGGCCTGCACGGGCGTCAGCTGGCCTTCGGCCTGGACGCGGCGGAGCTCGTGCATCGTCTGGCCGACTTCCTGGTAGGCCACCTTGCCCGCCTCGTCGACGCCGGGCGCCTGGTTGCGGACGTAGCGGAACCGCGCGTCGCGGACCGAGCGGACCTTGTCGTAGCTCTCGTCCATGAAGTCACGGAAGGAATAGGCGTATTTCGGCGGCTGGGCAGCCGTCGGCAGGAAACAATGGCCGTCGTACTCGGCGGGGACCGGGACGCCGGCGAGCGTCAGCGCGGTCGGCGCGAAATCGATCCAGCTGGCGAAGTCTTCGCGGACCGTGCCGGGGGCGATCTGGCCGGGCCAGCGCACGATCAGCGGCACGCGCGTGCCGGTATCCTTGGGCGAACGCTTGAAGCGAGGCATCCCGCGGCCGTGGTCGCCGGTGAGGATGACGATGGTGTTCTTTTCCAGGTCATGGGCTTTCAGCCAGTCGAGCACGCGCCCGAGCGAATAATCCACGGCGGTGACCAGTTCATGGTAGTGAGCGACCTCGCGCCGCACGGCCGGGGTGTCCGGATAGAAGGGCGGCAGTTCGACCTTGGCGGGGTCGCGGCGGTCGGAAGGCTTGAGCGCGGCGGTGTTCTTGGCGTGGGCCTGGTCATCGGCGCGGACCTGGCTCTCGTGGCTGACCGTATCGTTGAAGTAGGCGAAGAACGGTTCTTTCGGCTTGGCGGTCAGTTCGCCCGCCGGACGGTTGGCCGGGTTGACCCAGTTCTTGCGATCGTTCGCGAGGTTCTTTTCCGACACGCCCTGGAAGTCGGTCTTGCCGGGCCACATCACGTGGTAGCCGGCGGCCTGGAGTTTCTCGGTGAAGGGGCGGGGCGGGTCGATGACGACCGAACGCATGTTCTGCGCGCCGTATTTCAGCGGGTACTGGCCGGTGACCATCCCGCTGCGCGAGGGGGCGCAGACGCCAGTGTGGGTGAAGGCGCGGGTGAACAGGGCGCCCTCCTTGGCGAGACGGTCCATGTTCGGCGTGATCGCGTCCTTGCATCCGTAGGCGCCGGTATCGGGGCCCATGTCTTCGCCGATCACGATCACGATGTTGGGACGGCTTTCGGCCGCGCCGAGGACGGCGGTCAGAAGCAGGGTCAGCAAAGGGAGGACGCGGGGCATCATGGAGTAGGACAGGGACGGGTCCGAATGGTTGCTCGGACGATGGGCCATGGCAAAAAGAAAGGACGCATTTGTGCGTCCTTTTTTGAGGGTATTAGGGCCAAGCCCTTAGTCCGTGAAGCGGAACAGGGCCACGTCGCCGTCCTTGAACAAATAGGACTTTCCCTCGAGGCGATAGCGGCCGGCGTCGCGGGCGGCGGCTACCGAGCCGTTCTTCACCAGGTCCGCGTAGGAGACCACTTCGGCCTTCACGAACCCCTTCTCGAAGTCGGT
>SYID01000122.1 GCA_005798925.1 Verrucomicrobiota bacterium | reverse complement strand
GAACACGTTGCGGTAGATATCGTCACCGCCCGGGCCGACGAACGGGGAGGTGGTGAGGCGAACGTTCCCGCCCACGAAGAGGACGTTCATGCAACCCGCATGCGGCGAGAGGGAGTCGCCGCAGGCGATGGTGGTGCCGGGCTGGGTGATGCCCTGCTCCGGACCGACCATGTGGACGATGCCCTGGGTGCCGGTCGTGGTGTCGAAGAAGCGGATGCCGTAGTCCTTGGTGTTCTTGCGGAGGGCCTCGATCATCTCCTGGGCGATCGGGTCCGAGTAGGGCTCCTTGAGCTCGTTGGTCGGGACGATGTGGTCGACCGTGGCGAAGGTCCGGTGCGGATACTTCACCTTGAGGCCGAGGTCCCGGAGCATGCCGAAGGCCTGGGGGCTCGTCACCTCGTGGATGAGGTGCGTGCCGATGAACAATTGGGTCTGCCCGTTAGGCAGTTTGCGCACCGTATGCGCTTCCCAAACTTTCTGGAACAGGGTCTTGGCCATCTGAGTAAAAGGTGAAGGGTCAACGTAGGAAGGGACAGAGGCTGGTCAATCCCGCAGGCGAGCCGTCCGCGGGCATATTTCCCGATTAATCCGCCGCCGCCCCTGGGTCGATGCCGCCGTGTCTTGACCCCTGCGCCCCTCCCCTTCCATCCTCCGCCCATGGCCCGCACGCTCACGCTCAGCTTCTCCTGCCCCGATACCAGCGGCATCGTGGCCGGGGTCTCCGCGTTCGTCGCCGGCCACAAGGGCTGGATCACCGAGGCCAGCCAGCACACCGAGCACGAGCTCGCCCGCTTCTTCATGCGCGTGGAGATCCGGGCGGATTCGCTTGATTTCCCCGCCGATGAATTCGCCGCCCGCTTCGCTCCGCTGGCCGCGAAGTTCGGGATGGACTGGAAGGTCTCCGATTCCGCGCAGCCGCGCCGGGTGGTGCTGCTCTGCTCGAAACAGGAACACTGCCTCTATGACCTGCTCGCGCGCCACGTCGCCCAGGACTTCCCGTTCGTCATCCCCTGCGTGATCTCCAACCATGAAGACCACCGCAAGGTCGTCGAGGCCCACGGCATCCCCTTCCACCACGTCCCCGTGACGCCGGAGACCAAGCCGGCGGCCTACCGCAGGATGGAGCAGCTCTTCCGGGACGCGCAGGCCGACCTGATCGTGCTGGCCCGCTACATGCAGGTGCTCGACGAGCCGATGTGCCGCGACTTCGCCGGCAGGATCATCAACATCCACCACTCGTTCCTCCCCTCGTTCGCCGGCGCCAAGCCCTACCACCAGGCGCACCGCCGCGGCGTGAAGCTCATCGGCGCGACCTGCCACTTCGTCACGCCGGAACTCGACGAAGGCCCCATCGTGGAGCAGGACGTGATCCGTATCGACCATTCGGACACGCCCGAGGACATGGCTCACCTGGGCAAGGACATCGAGAAGGTCGTGCTCGCCCGCGGCCTCCGCGCCGTCGTCGAAGACCGCGTGCTGCTCGCCGGCAATAAGACCGTTATCTTCCGTTAAAAGCCCCGCTTTCAGAAGGGTTTGGCGTTGGCGGGCGGAGGACGGAAAGCCAAGGTGAGGCCACCCCTCCCCATGCGTCTGCTTTACGCTTCCCTCCTCGCGGCTTCCGCCGCGTTCGCCGCTCCTTCGGTCGAAGAGATCACGCCGACGAAGAAGACCCCGTTCACTCAGCCCGCCGAAGCGGACCGCGCCGAACTGCACGCGGCCATCAAGGCTTTCATGGCCAAGGAGCCGGGCACCTTCGAAGCCCACGCCGCCGCCCGCGACTTCCCTGGCATCGTCGAAGGCAAGGAGCGCGTCGCCCGGACGGTCGCCTACGACGCCGACCTCGTCCACCGCTGGGACACCACCAACGGCGGCGCGCCGAATCTGTACACGAGCCCGGAAGTCTGGCAGGAGACCGGCCTCTACGCCGCGCCCGGCGAGGTCGTCATCGTGAAGGTCACCTCGCTCCCCGAGCATCGCACGGTGAAGGTGATCGTCGGCTGCCACCGTGACGGCCTGCTGAAGCTCGAGAAATGGAACCGCTTCCCGATCATCGCCCGGACGTTCGAACTGAAGGTCGGCGAGAATAAGATCGCCAACGCCTTCGGCGGACAGCTCTTCATCCAGAGCTCGCACCAGGACTGGCGTAAGCCGATGAAAGCTTCGACGTCCACGCCGCTGCAGTTCAGCAACGCCGTGGCGATGCCGACCTACGTGCTCGGCAAGGACACCCCTGAATCCTGGGCCAAGGCCAAGCAGCTGCCAGCCCCCTGGGTCACCCTCTCCGGCAAGCAGGTCATCCTGCACGTCCAAGCCGCCGCGGTGAAGAGACTCACCGACCCGAAGGCCCTGCTGGAATGGTGGGACACGGCGATGGCCCTCGAGGACGACCTCATCGCCCTGCGTCGCCTCGCGCCGGAACGCGTGGTCCCCGACCGGCAGATCTCCGCCGGCTTCATGCACTCGGGCTACCCGTTCATGTGCTGGATCGACCCTTCCCAGCAGGACAGCGTCGACCTTCCCAAGCTCAGGAAGCAGGGCAACTGGGGCTTCTTCCACGAGCTGGGACATAACCATCAATGCTCCGCCTGGACGTTCACGGGCCAGACCGAGGTCACCTGCAACCTCTTCTCGCTTTACGTGATGGAGAAGCTCGTCGGCATGCCCCAGGGTCGCGGCCATCCGGCGATGGAGAAATTCGACGAACTCCTCGCGAAACGCTTCGCCGCCGAACCGAACAAGGGGCCCTTCGAACAGCTCGCGACCTTCGTCGTCCTGATCCGTGCGCACGGCTGGGGTCCCCTGCGCGCGACGCTCCGTTCCTACGCGAGCGACGCCGCGCCCAAGGGCTCCACCAAGGAACAGCTGCAGAGCCTCTTCGCCTTGCGCTACGGCCAGGCCGCCAAGGCGGACGTCAGCGCGTATTTCGAGAAGATGGGCTATCACGTCGAACCTTCCGCCAAGGCCGTCCTGAAAGGCCTCCCGGCCTTCCAGCCGGCGCTCCCCGCGGCGGCCAAGTGAAGCGGTCGCGCCGGTCCCCGGGACGTCGCCTTCTGCCTCGCCCTGAGGGCTTATTTGAACTTACTGGGCGTCCGACGGCCCCCGGGGCCGTCCTCCGACCATGACCCTCATTTCCCGCCTTTCCGCCCGCCTGCAGAACCACCCCAAGCGCATCGTCTTCCCCGAAGGCGCCGACGCCCGCGTCATCCAGGCCGCCCGCCAGTTCGTGGTGAAGAAGCTCGGCGTGCCGATCCTCGTCGGCGACCGCCAGCGGATCAAGGTCAACGCCGCCCGGCTCAGCATCAGCCTCGAAGGCGTGCGCGTCGTCGAACCGGAGCGCAGCGACGAGCTCCGAGGCTTCGCCGAGAAGCTCGCCGCGATCCAGCGGTACGGCAGCACGAACCTGCAGGGCGACCCGGCCGAACTGGCCCTGAACCCCAACTACTTCGCCTGCCTGATGGTCGCCACCGGCGGCGCCGACGCCCTCATCTCCGGCGCCACCACGCACGCGGCCTCCGGCCTGCGCGCCATCCTCCAGGTGATGCCCCGCCAGGCCGGCGTCGAGACGGTGTCGTCCATGCAGATCCTCGAATCGGAGGAAGGCAAGTTCGGCTGCGGAGGCGTCCTCTTCCTCGCCGACTGCGGCGTCATCCCCGAACCGACCGCGGAGCAGCTCGCCGACATCGCGGTGACGACCGCCGGCCTCGCCGGCCACCTGACCGACACGACGCCGAAGGTCGCGATGCTCGCCTACTCGACGCACGCGGCCAACCCGCGCCTGGCCTCGGTCAAGAAAGTCCAGGTCGCCACCGACCTCGCGCGGCGCAAGGCGCGGGAACTCGGCATCGCGTGCGACATCGACGGCGAGATGCAGGCCGACGCCGCCATCAATCCCTTCGCCGCGCAATCCAAGGAAGTCGCCGGCGCCGTCGCGGGGCGCGCGAGCGTGCTCATCTTCCCCGACCTCAACTCGGGCAACATCGCCTCCAAGATGGCCCAGCATATCGCCGACATCCCGGCCTACGGTCAGATCCTGACGGGGCTCGAACGCCCGGCGGCCGAGATCTCGCGCGGCGCGAGCGCCCACGACATCTTCGGCACGGCGGTCATCGTGGCCGCCCAGGCGGTCGACAGGTCCTACCTGTTCCCGAAACTCAAGGACGGTCCCGCCGCCTGACCATGCCCGCCCGCAAGCGCTTCGCCGAGAACGTCCCCGGGCTGCTGCTGCGCCCGATGAACCTCGACACGCGACGGATCTTCGTCGCGGCGACGCGCATGAACGACGGCAAGACGACCACCTGCCTCGGCCTCACGGCCGCGTTGCAGGCAATGGGCCTCCACGTGGGCTACATCAAGCCGATCGCCCAGCGCGTGGTGATGTCCGGCGAGGACCAGGTCGACGAGGACACCCTGCTGATCGACGGGTTGTTCGACCTCGACATCCCGATCGCCGCGATGTCACCCGTCGCCATCGGGCCCGACTTCACGAAACAATACCTGGAGAACCCGGAGGAGATCGGTCCCCAGCTGAAGGACCGCATCTGCCGGGCGTTCGACCGCACGGCCTACGGCAAGGACATCGTCGTCGTCGAAGGCTCCGGCCATGCCGGCGTCGGCTCGGTGTTCGGCGCCTCCAACGCCGACAACGCCCGGGTGCTCGGCTCGAAGGCCATCCTGGTCGCGGCCGGCGGCATCGGGAAGCCGATCGACGAGATCGCCCTCAACAAGGCGCTCTTCGACAAGGCCGGCGTCGAGGTCGTGGGCGCCATCCTCAACAAGGTGATGCCGGACAAGCTGGAGTTCATCCGCGACTTCGCCGGCCGCGGCCTGCGCAAGCTCGGCGTGCCGCTCCTCGGCGTCGTCCCGCTCCAGGAGACGCTCGTCTATCCCAACCTCGACCAGGTCGCCGACGAGACCAAGGCCCGCTGGATCCACCAACCGGCCGGACTCCGTCGCGTCCGTCGCGTGGTCATCGGGGCGATGTCCGCCCGACGCTCCGCCGAATACCTGCGCGTCCCGGGCACCTTGGTGATCGTGCCCGGCGACCGCGAGGACCTCCTCGAGGCCTTCATCGCGGGCGTGGGCGCCGAAACGCTCTCCGGCGTGCTCTTCTCGAACGGGCTGCTCCCCAACGACGACATCGTCCGCCGCCTCAAGGAGGCGGGCATCGCGATGGCCGCGGTCGAGGCCGAGTCCTTCGCCGTCACGGCGCGCATCAACAACATGACGGTCAAGACGATGCGTCAGGACGCCGACAAGATCCCGATCATCCGCAAGATGATCTCGGACTCCGTCGACATCCAAGGCCTCCTGCGCTCCCTCTGACCTCAGACCGGGCGCAGCACCTCGCCGAGGCGGGTGAAGTGTCCGTCGTCGAAGCCCATCGCCCGCTTGAGATAAGCGTCGCGTTCGATCAGGTTGGCGATCCGGCCGGCTTCG